>DATKOC010000059.1:0-10908 GCA_035524855.1 bacterium | reverse complement strand
GTAGGTCTCCGCGAATTTCAGGGTCACCTGGTAGTTCCCGGCCGGGACGCTGAATGAATAACTGAAGCTGCTCCCGTAGCGCTGGGTATCGTAAAGGGTGGAATCGTTCGTGCCGGTAATGGTCCCGCCGCTGGCCACCGTGGACCCTCCGCTGTAATTCACGTCCGCGACCCAGGTATTGCCCATCGAATCCGTGTAGGCCGGCCCTCCCGCGTTGACCCGCCAAGTGGACTGCACCACCGGGGTGGGAGTCGGCGTAAAGGTGGCGGTCGGCACCGGCGTCCCGCCGGTTGTTGAAGCCACGAAGCTGACCACGCTTTGGGATGGCAAACTATAGGAGAAGGCTCCACCGCTGACCGCCACTGAAGTTTGCTGCACAAGGTTCCGGCTCGAGTCGGTGATCCAGGGATAGACCGTGGTCACGGTCAACCCGCCGAAATTGACGTTGACGTTGCTCGCGGACCCATTGTTGTTGATGGCCACGACCACGACCTTATTCGTCGAGGAGCTGTAATAGGCCGAGACGGAGACCCCCGCCGAGGGAACCTCGGTGCAGCCGATGCGCACGAAGCCCGGGCGGATGAATTTGCTGAAGTTCCCCTCGCAGAAAAGGCGTTTGGTGGGGGTGGTTGAATTGCTCGGACCGTAAAGCCCTTCATTATCGTTGTTCAGGTTAAGAATCCACCAATAGCAATAAGCGTTGAAATTATGGTCCACGATGCAGTTGTGGATTTGGTTGGCGTATTTCAAGCCGCTGGTCATGCTGCTGTCGGGTGTACTAAAGTCCGATATTTCCGTTTCCCAGCTTTCAACCGTATGGCCGGCCGTAGTGGAGTAGCTGGCCGGGATGGTGCTCGGCCCGCCGCCATAGAGGTGCATGCCGATGCACCTTACGAAGGTCGCCGCGGCTGAGTCCCCCATAGTGGTGGCCGACAGGTTCAAATTATCCGCGAAGGACTCGGGCATCATGATGATCGGATTGAAGCCGGCGGCGGCGAGGGTGGGTCCTAAATTGCTCTTGATGTAGCTGTCGAAGTCCGAGGCGGACCAAAGGCAGGATTGGTAGCTCGTATCGTAATCCGGCTCGTTCTGGACGGAAAGGGCGTAGGGGGTGAAATGGTAGGTGTTCTTCATGGCGGTGGCCCAGGCGGTCTGGTAGGTCGCGTAGGCGGCCCAGTTGCTGTGGTTCATTTGGTTGCTGTTGCTGCCCGGATTTCCGCTGTCGTTGCCGGTGTTGTTGCCGCTGGTATTGTTGTTGTTCTTCCACTTGGCCGGAGGACTCCAGGAGGTTCCGAAGATCCTCATATTGGGGTTTTGGGCAAGGGCTAGGGTGGCCGCCGCCGCTTCGGTGCCCCAGTTGGAGTTCCCGGACTCGTCGATGAGAATGCGGTTAATGGAAAGTCCAACTTGTCCGTTCACTTGGTTGGCAGGAGCTGAGGCCGAATCGTCATGCCAAAGGGTGACGGCGAGACTGCTGAGGGTGGAACTGGAGTCCCAAACGCTGGCCGCGCCGAAACCCGAGATGGTCTGGTAGGTCGTGCCGGAATTGACCGTCACGGTCTGTGCGAAAAGCGGCGAAGCGCTTACAAACGCTAAGGAAAAAAAGAGGTTAAAAACAATTTTGGATCGCACGAAAACTTTCTCCAACCTTCCGTCAAGAAGGTTTCTTTTAGCCGATACCGGGAAACGTTTCTTTTTGTTTCAGGGCGGGCAAAATCTTTAAAGAATGAAGAAAAAATACATCTTTTCGGTACCCAATGCCAATCCACTGTACCCCTCAATTGTCTTGGTGGGTCAACAGGCTTGCCTTTTATTTCAGGAAGAATGAAAGCGGATGGTAGCGGCCATTTTTAAATCATATCGGAAGTTTCAAGAAACTTTCATGAACAAGATGTAACCGGTCTAAACGTAGGGATCGGGAATAACTTTGATGACGCCTTAAAAATCAAGGGACATGAGTTCCTATATTCAACTTCGTCAGCGTAATTTCGGTTATCTCCGCCGGCGCCCCCAATCGCATCGGCGGGCCCCAATAGCCGGTACCGCGGCTGACGTAAAGCTGGGAATCTCCCTTCTTATATAAGCCCGCCAAGTAAGGCTCAAACAGCGCCACAATGTAGTTAAAGGGATAGATTTGTCCCCCATGCGTGTGGCCGGAGAGTTGAAGGTCCACACCCAGGCCCGCCGCTTCCTTGAAGGAGCGGGGTTGGTGAGCCATCAACACCACCGGCCTTTTCGGGTCACGGCCCGCAAGCGCCTTGGGGATATCCTGCCGGTGGTCCCCACCCCGGGCGGAGATGTCGTCGGTCCCGGCCAGGTCAAACCCGTTTTGAATGGGTATCCGCTCGTTCCGCAGGGGATGGATACCGACGCTCCCCAGCCAAAAGAGCCATTCATCCACATCACCCACGTAATACTCGTGGTTCCCGGTCACGAAAAAGACGCCATCTTTCGCGCGCAGGTCCTTGAGTGGAGCGACTTGTTCGGCTAATTGCGCCAGTGTCCCATCGACCAAGTCCCCGGTGATGGCCACGAGGTCCGGTTTCAAGGCGTTCACTTTCTCCACCACCGATTGGAGGAATTCCCGGCCGATGGTGGGACCCATGTGGACGTCGGTGATTTGGACGATGCGATAACCCTCCATCCAGCTGGGCCATTTAGCGAGGGCCACCTTCACCTTTCTGACTTGAAGGGCGGAAGCCGTGGCTCCGAGCAGTCCCACGATGGAAAACCCGAAGTTGAGGACCAGCGCGAAGCCCGCCGTCAGGAGGGAAAGAAACCGGCGGCGCTCGGCGTTAACCGGTTCCCCCGTGACGGCCATGGGCAGGGTTACCGCCAGGAGCTTGATCAGGTCCGCGAGGCCAAGGAACACGTTGAGGAAGAAGGCCATCCCCAGCCAGCTGTAGATGACCCACATGAGGGGTGTCAGGATAAAGCGGGGCGCGAATCGAGAAAGGATGAGGCCGCTGGGAATCAGGAAGCCCAAAAGGGCCAGCAACAGGGTCAGGCCCATCCTCCAGGGATTCTCGAGCCCCGTATCGCGAATGAGCCTCGCCCAAATGTAATAGTGCAACCCGAAAAGGATGCTCCAAGTGACGGTCAGGAATAGGGAAACGCGGAAAGCGGGATGCATAGGGCATTAATGTAGCGAAGGAACCGGTGAAAAATCCACCCATTCTTCTTTTGGACTTCGGGATGAAACCTGTTTTGAATTTAAGGACCCTTGGGAGTGACGGTGGGAGTCGGCGTGGGGGTGGAAAGCGCGGGCGGCGCGGGCAGGCCGGCGTTCAAACCAGAGCGGTCACAGGCGAGGCTGTTCAGCAGCATACCTAAAAAGATCAATAAGTAAGCAACGGCTCTCCTCATGAAAACCCGCCCCAAATTTCAAAATGAAATAACCGGGAAAAGTATAACACGGGTTTGAAGAAAACCCGGCCGGGCGGGGGCCTTATGTGTTAGAAGCTTTCCGATTCCCTTCCCAATCTTGCCGAGACGGGCTTTTTGCTCTGGCGCACGCTCCAGGCCAGCACCCCCAACAGGATCAGCACAAAGATCCAGCCCGTCACCCCCAGGCGGGGGTACTGCACCACGATGGGCGCGATGATGACCGAGATGAGGTTGACCACCTTGATCATGGGGTTCAAGGCGGGGCCGGCGGTATCCTTCAAGGGGTCGCCCACGGTATCGCCGACCACCGCCGCTTTGTGCCGTTCCGAGCCTTTGCCCAGGTTTCGTTTGGGGTTTTTGGGTTCTTCCTCAATGGCCTTCTTGGCGTTGTCCCAGGCCCCGCCGGAATTGGCCATGAAGACCGCCAAGAGTTGGCCGGAAAGGATCACCCCCGCGAGGAACCCTCCAAGGGCTTCCGCCTGTAGGACGAGGCCCACCAGAATGGGGGTCAAGACCCCCAAGAGGGCCATACTGACGAGCTCGTGCTGGGCCGCCCAGGTGCAAATGGAAACGACGTGGTAGTAATTGGGCTTGATTTTGCGGGTCAGGACCCCGGCCTTGAACTGCTTGCGCACCTCATCCACGATGAGGGAAGCGGCCCGGCCCACGGCCTTCAAGGCGAAGCAGGAAAAAAGCCAGGGCAGTCCTCCCCCGATAAGCATACCCACCAGCACGCTGGGGCTGGAGACCCGGATGCCGATGGAAACCAGCTGCTCGGAGAGCGGCACCTTCATGGCCTCCTGCACCGCGCTGACGTTGACGATAAAGGAACCGAAGAGGGCCACCGCCGCGATGACCGCCGAGCCGATGGCCACCCCCTTGGTGATAGCCTTGGTGGCGTTGCCGGCCTGGTCAAGGCTGTCCATGACGCGCCGGGCGTCCAAGGTTGGCTTGTCCTTGCGGCCGCTCCAGGCCATTTCCCCGATGCCGTTGGCGTTGTCCGAGATGGGTCCGAAGGAATCCATGGCCAGGTTGTCCCCCGTGAGGGTGAGCATGCCGATGCCCGTCAAGGCCACGCCGTAAAGGATGTAGGTGAGCTGGGTTCCGGGCGTGGCGCCGGGCACCGTACCGAAAATGGCGATGGCGATCATGAGGGTCAAGGCGATCACCAGGATGGACCAGACGGTGGACTCGAACCCCACCGAGAGCCCGGTGATGATGGTGGTGGCGGGACCGGTGTGCGTGGCGTCCTTGATCTCGTTGACCGGCCCGCGTCCCACCTCGGTGAAATAACTGGTCAGGAAGAAAAGCACCACCGCCAGGATCACGCCCAAAGTGGTGGAGAGCACCGGCCTCCACCAGCCGCAAGGCGTGTCTTGCAGGTAATACCAGCCGATGACCCCGAAGAAAAAAATGGAGTTTGTGGCCGAAATGAGGAATCCCCGCAGGATAGCGGGCATCGCGTTGCCTTTATCTCCCGGCCGGGCCTTCACGAGATAAGTTCCCAGGATAGAAGAAACCACTCCTACCGCCCGCACCAGGAGGGGATAGATCACCCACTCCATACGGCCCGTCAATTGAAAGAGGGCCAAACCCAAGATCAATCCCGAGACAATGGTGACCTCGTAGGATTCGAAAATGTCCGCCGCCATGCCGGCGCAATCCCCCACGTTGTCCCCGACCAGGTCGGCGATGACCGCCGGGTTTCGGGGGTCATCCTCCGGGATTCCCGCCTCCACCTTCCCCACCAGGTCGGCCCCCACGTCGGCGGCCTTGGTGTAGATGCCGCCGCCCACCCGCATGAAGAGGGCGATCAAGGTTCCCCCAAAACCGAACCCCAGCAGGGCGTCGGGGGCCGCTACTCCCAGGATCATGAAGATGACCGTCCCGCCCAAAAGGCCCAGGCCGTCGGTCAGCATGCCCGTAAAGGTGCCTGCCCGGTAAGCCACCCGAAGAGCCTCCCCGAAACCCTTGCGTGAAGCTTGTGCCACCCGGACGTTGGCGTGAACTGCCATCCGCATGCCCCATTGGCCCACCGCCATGGAGAAACCGGCGCCCAAAAGAAACGCGACCGCCCGGGCGAAGCCGATGGTCAGGCGGATTTGGTCAGGGGTCAGGCTGGGAAAGCGGAGCAGGGCCTCGCGGGAGGGGGGAACGATATAAACGGAAAAAAAGAGGGCGACCGTGAGGGCCGCCATCAGGGGGAGGATGCTTTTCAATTGGCGGCTGAGGTAGGCCTTTGCCCCCACCCGGATGGCGTTCCAGACTTCGAGCATGGGTCCATCGCCGGTGGGCTCCAGCAAGACATGTTGCATGAGATAATAGGCGTAAGCCAGGCCCAGGAAAGAGACCCCCAGGACAGTCCAAAGGGCGGTTTGTTCAAAGGGGGAGAGACCTGTCATCATGGCTGGCTCCTTCGCGTTGGGGAATGGGGCTTCGTTGGAGGCTATTGTTCGGGAAAAGGCGGTTTGCCAGGATGATGGGCGTCACATAATAAAACCCGGCAAAATTAACAAGGAAAGAAGCTCCGGGGCCCCGAAAATGGGAAGGGTTCGGCTCTATTCCAAAATTTTCACGAGATACATGATGCCCACTCCCGTCAGGATGGCGAACAATTGGAGGAAGGCCCGGAGGGATTTGACGTCCTTGTGCAGTTGGGGCACCAAGTCGGAGCCCGCGATATAAATGAAACCCCCGGCGGTCAGGGGAATGAGGGCCTGAATGAAAGCGCCCGTCCCTTGCCCCGCCCGCCAAGCTAGTATTCCCCCCGCCAGGGCCGTGAGGGCCGTGAGGAAATTGAGGAAGAGCGCCTTCTGCCGGGAGAACCCCGATTTAACCAGGATCCCGAAATTGCTGAACTCGTGGGGAATCTCGTGAAGCAGGACCGCAAGGGTCGTGGCCATGCCCAAGGGCATCCCAACCCGATAGGAAGCCCCGATGATCAACCCGTCGATGAAGTTATGCGTCATGTCCGCCACCAGGTTGAGGTAACCGTAAGGTTGGATCTCGTGGTGCTCGTCGGAGTGTTGGTGGCGCCAATGGAGGAAGTTCTCCAGGATAAAAAAAAGCAGGATGCCCGCCACCACGAAAAGGGAGGCCTGGGTGGTTTGGGCCTGGTTCTTGAAGGCTTCGGGCAACAAATGGAGGAAAGCATCCCCAAAGAGGGCTCCCACGGCCAGGGCAACCAGCCCGAAAACGATTTTATGGAAGGCTTCGTGGCTTAACGCGAGCAGGGAAATCCCGATGAGCGAGAGGAGACTGACGAGCCCCACGCTGACCAGCATATAGGTAAATGTGAGTTCCATAGGCGCAACAGTACCCTGCTTTGGGGGGGACTTCAATGGCAAGTTTTGCGGGTAAAAGCCGGCATCCGGGCGGATGCGGGAGGGTTTTACTTAGCTTTTAAACCTTGCGGAAAAGGGTGCTGATGGAACAACCCAGCCCTCTTGAGATCTTGAAGATCGTCTTGATCGTGGAGTTGATCTCCCCGCGCTCGACAAAACCAACGTGCCTGGAATCCAGGCCGCATTTTTCACCGAGTGCTTCTTGGGTTAACCCCATTTTCAGGCGGGCCTTCTTGACGTTCATCCCAACTCGTTTTAAAACTTCTTCGAATCTCATGGCGACAAAATAAGGAATAAACCAGTGAATTTAAACAAAGCACGATTAGTTTTCGGGGCGTTTTGAGGACCTTCCGGACCTCTCGCGCCTTATTTAGCGGTTCATCCGTTGATCCGAATGGGATGGAATCGTGAAACTAAATAGGAACCCGACTTCCAACCAAATCAAACCAATCGAAACAAATGGTAGGAAGCGGTTTGAAAGAAAGCAAGGGCGGGGATAAATATCCGGACAAGGAGCTTGGATGCCCGTCGGCGGAGCCGCAGACCCGGCCCGATGGAACGGTTTAATGGCCCTGCCGGCGCTCGGTGCCCGTGGGGCTGGCGCCGCGCTCTTTGCGGCGGTCCTTGGAAAATAGCACGAAGTTGTCCCCCACCTTCCGGTAGACGTCCTTCCCCTCGGCGTCCCAGTAGAGTCCACGGGCGATGGGCTTCAAGTGGATGGGAAGGGCTTCCCGCCGAGAACGCCGGTCATTGGACACCGGCTTGTGGCCGCGGCGCCGGTCGTGCATGACGAAGGAGAAGGTCCCCCCCGTTTTTTTCAGGATGTGCTTCTTGATGGGATCGAAAAATTAATTCCCAGTGAGTTTCAGGTAATCTTTTTCGGCCATGGGCGCTCTCCTCTTTTTCCGCCGGTTGAACCGTCTTCCAGGGCATTTTGGGGAGAAGGACCCGGTTTGTCAAACCGGGAAAAGCGGAAAATCGGCCCAGGCCTTGATAAATACCTCCCTTTTCCACATGGTGAATTCCATGTCCGAAGCGAGAAATCCCAGCTTGAAATCCCAGAATCCCGGATCCTTCGGGGATGCCCCGGCGCCTTATGGCAACGAGGGCCTAATGGACGCCTATTCCCAGGCTGTCATTTACGCCTCGGAAAAGGTGAGCCCCTCCGTGGTTAATATTGACCTTTACCGGGAGGGCCGCCGGGGGGACGACTTTCCCCGCAAGACGGGAAGTGGTTCGGGCTTTCTCTTCACTCCCGATGGCTTCATCCTGACCAACAGCCACGTGGTGCGGGGCGCCCGAGAGATGGAAGTGACCCTCCTAACCGGGGAAACCTATCCGGCCCGCCTCATCGGCGAGGACCCCGACAGCGACCTGGCGGTAATCCGGGTGGACGACGCGAGCAGCTTGAAACCCGCCGCTCTTGGGGCCTCCAAGAATCTGCGGGTCGGCCAATTGGTGGTGGCTATTGGAAGCCCCCTGGGTTTCCAAACTACTGTCACGGCCGGGGTCGTCTCCGCCTTGGGTCGCTCCATGCGCTCCCAATCCGGCCGCTTGATCGACAATATCATCCAGACCGACGCCGCCTTGAACCCGGGTAACTCCGGGGGCCCTTTGGTCAACGCCCACGGCGAGGTAGTGGGGGTCAACACCGCCACCATCCTGTCGGCCCAGGGCCTTTGCTTTTCCATCGCCATCGACACCGCCCAGCGCGCGGCCATGCAGATCATGAAATACGGCCGGGTCCGCCGCAGTTACATTGGTATCGGCGGCCAGGACATCGCCCTGCCCCGCAATATCGTGCGTCATTTCAATCTTCCGATGGAAAAAGCCGTGCTGGTGGTGGCCGTCGAGCCCGGGGGGCCAGCCTGGAAGTCCGGGCTCCGTGAAAGGGATGTGCTGGTGGGTTTGGAAGGCCTGCCCATCGGCGGCATGGACGACCTTCACCGGATCCTGACCGAGGAACGGGTGGGGGTGGAATCCTCCCTGTCCCTTATCCGGCGCTCGGAAAAGCTGGCCCTGAGGGTGGTTCCACGGGAATCCAGGACCGGCTGACCCGCCTGTGCAAAACCAAAAGATAAAATCCGAGTTTTGATCTTCATCTTTATTTTCTTGGTTACCTTGTGCCGATTCGCCTAATAGGTGTTAACGAAATCGGCACAATGCCGACCTCCTTAATTCCACGATGGAAGGTCGGCATTGTGCCTTGGTGGTTCAAACGGCTTTTCTAAGTTAAACTGTCCCCCATGATGGCCCTTCCGGCATTACCCCCTGAATCCCTTTTTCCTTGGAACCTTTTCCACTATTGGGGGTCCTATATAAAGGAAAAAACCTGGTTCCTGTTCTCGGCGGCATCGGCTTCCGCCGGGCCTGGCCGGGAAGGAGACCAGGAAATGGTGCGGGAGGCACTCGCGGGCGACCCGGGCTTCGAGAAGCTTGTGCGGGCCTACGAGCGGATGGTGTTTCGCGTCTCATTCCGCTTCCTCAACGACGAGACCGACGCCCTGGATGTCACCCAGGAGGTTTTCCTGCGGGTCCACCGTTCCCTGGCCCAATTCCGGGGCGAGAGTTCCCTTTCCACCTGGATCTACGCCATCACCGCCAACCTATCCCGCAACGCCCTGCGCTCCCGGAAGAACCGGGGGAAGGTCCAAGTGCTGGCCCCCAAGGAAACCGGGGAGGGCCGGGAAGGCTTCTGGGACAAGGTGGCCGACCCTAAGGGGGAAAGAGTCACCCGGAGCGCCGAAAGCGGCGACCTGAACCTAGCCATTCAGGCCGCGTTGGAAGCCTTGCCGCCGGATTACAGGGAAGCCGTCGTCCTACGGGACATGGAGGACCTGGATTACCAGGAGATAGCGGAAGCTTTGAAAACCGAAGTCGGTACCGTGAAATCCCGCATCGCCCGGGGACGGGCGATGTTGAGGGAAAAACTGAGGGAATGGCTATGAGAGACTGTCAAAAGATTCATCCTCTCCTCTCTTTCTACGCGGAGGGAGAACTGCCGCCGGACGAAAAAAATCAGGTGGAAGAGCATCTGAAAGTCTGCGCCGAGGCACGGCGGGAACTGGAGCAGTACCGGCGCCAGAGGAAAACACTGATAGCGCTTCCCATCCCGGAACCGCCGCGGGACCTGCACGACCGCATCATGTCCAGACTCCGGGGGGCGCCCCAGCCCCTTCCGAAACCCCATCCTTGGCTCACTTGGACTCCCTGGGCCCTGGCCGCCGCGGCCGCCCTGGTGGTGATTTTCCTGCACCCCCTGACCCCTGGAAATAAACCGGAGGTGGTGGCCCAATTACCCAAGGCTTTTGAGGAAAAAACTTCCACCAACCTTCCGCAGCCAGCGGCCCAAACCTCGACGACTGGGGTGGGGCAAAACATCGGCTTGAACACGGAACAAACCCGCAAGAGGGACACATCCGACCGCTTACCCAACCAGCAAATGGCCTTCGCCAAAAAGACAAAAAGGGCCACGAAGGGGAACGAAGTGGAACCTGCCGCGGGTTACATCGCGAAAGACCAGGAGGCGGAGAAGACCAAGAACCTTGAGGTGGCGATGGCCAATCAACCCGCCGCGGCTCTCCCCCCCGCTGAATCCTCGAATAAACCAATGATGATGAATAAGGCCGTCCAATCCGCCGGCGCTCCGGCCGCGGATCTCGCCCTGTCGGCGGCCGCTCCCCTCCCCCAACCCACCGAGGGAGCCTTGCGGTCCATCGGATTCTCCAAGGAGATTTCCGCTTCCACTTGGTCGGGCAACAACGCTCCCGTGACGGCGGAAAAAGCGGAATTGGTGACGGATCCTGAAGTTTTCAAACAGGATTGGCAGGCTCTGCGTCCGGGGGAAACCCCGCCTGACGTGGACTTCACCACCCAGGCGGTCGTGTATCTCGCGGCGGGACAGCAACCAACGCCGGGTTACTCGGTTCACGTGTCGAATCTAGAAGAGAAAACAGAACAACTGGTGATTCATTACAAGGTGGAAGGCCCCGCGGCCGGAACTACTACCGCACAGCTTCTCACCCGGCCCTGGTCGCTTCAGGTCATCCCCAAGCCCTCCAAGCCAGTTCAATTCCAGAAGGATTAGGAAAGAGTTTTAAACCGCCGAAAGGGCCTCGGCTTTTTCCCTCGCCTTGGGCGAAGCCGACATTCCCGTCTTGTTGAGCTCCGTTCCCAC
>DATKOC010000058.1:0-2558 GCA_035524855.1 bacterium | reverse complement strand
GGTATTCATGACCGGCTGGTTGCCTCCCCGGTGTCCAAATTTGAGCTTGTAGGTCTTCCCGCCCAAAGCCAAGCCCAAAATCTGGTGGCCCAGGCAGATGCCGAAGATGGGAACGTTCTTCTCGATGAGTTCGCGGGTCGTGTTGATGACATAAGGGACGGCCTCCGGGTCACCGGGGCCATTGGAGAGGAATACCCCCTCAAAACCCTTGTTCATCAATGCGTCGATCTTGCTGGTCGCCGGAAACACCGTCACGTCGAACCCCTCAGCGGTCAACCGCCGGAGGATGTTGAGCTTGATACCGCAATCGATCGCCGCGATCTTGATTCGGGATTTTTCGGCTTCCTTTGCCGCTTGTTGCAGGTTGAGCTGTTCCCCTGTCGACCTGCCCTGAGCATCGTCGAAGGGCTGATTCAGGTCGTAAGGAAGTTCCGTCCAGTGATAAGGCTTTTCACAGGTGACTTCCTTGACCAAGTCCCGACCCATTAACCCAGGGCTATCCTTCGCCTGTTTGACGAGCTTTTTGGGGTCCAGTTCGGTGGTGGAAAGCACCCCGTTCTTCGCCCCATAGGTACGCAAATGGGTCGTTAAGGCCCGCGTATCAATGCCCTCGATGCCGATAATGTTATTCTTTTTGAGGTAATCCCCAAGCGTCTGGGTCATACGGTAATTGGAGGGGTGCTTGCAGTATTCCTTCACCACAAAGCCGGACAGGAATGGCTTGCGGGATTCCACGTCCACGGGGTTTACCCCATAATTGCCGATGAGGGGATAGGTCATGGTGACGATCTGACCCCGGTAGGAAGGGTCGGTGAGGATTTCCTGGTAGCCCGTCATGGAGGTGTTGAAGCAGACCTCGCCAAAGGACTTTCCCTCGGCGCCGAAAGACTGGCCCTCAAACCAGGTACCGTCCTCTAGGGCCAATACCGCTCGTTTTTCGCGCTTCGACGCTTTCACGATATCCATTCCTTTTCACCCGCATTTCGCTTCACGGGCAAATTTTGAATTCTGAATGTTGAGTTCTGAATTAAGGAAAGTTTCAATTTTGGGCTTTAAATTGAAACTAACAACAATTCATAATTCAAAACTCAAAATTCATAATTAAATCCCACTCACTTGTCCTCGAACTTAATTTCTCCACTTACTATCGTTAAAGCGCACCACCCTTTCAGGTTCCAGCCGTTGAAGGGACTGTTCTTGCCCTTGCTTTTGAATTGCTTCACATCCACCTTTTTTTCATTCTTGATGTCGAAGATGGCCACGTCCGCGTCGGCGCCCTCGGAGAGGGTGCCCTTGGGGATACCGATGATCTTGGCCGCCGAGGTGGTGAGCATCTCCACCGCCCGGGACAGGGAGATGACCCCCGGCTCCACCAGGTGGCTGTAAGTCAGGGGGAACATGGTTTCCAGTCCCACGATACCGAAAGCCGCCTGGTCGAACTCGCACTGCTTTTCCGTGGAGGCGTGGGGGGCGTGGTCGGTGCAGATACAATCAATGACCCCTTCCTTGATGCCCTTGCGGATGGCCGCCACGTCTTCCTCGCTCCTCAAAGGCGGGTTCATTTTGAAGTTGGCGTTGTAGTTCTTGATGGACTTGTCCGAGAGCGTCCAATAGTGGGGGCAAGTCTCGGCGGTGACATTGATGCCCTTTTTCTTGGCCTGGCGGATGAGCTCCACCGACCCGGCGGTGGAAACGTGGGCGGCGTGGAACTTGGCGCCCGTCATCTCGGCCAGCAGGATATTGCGGCCTACCATGACCGTTTCCGAGGCGGCCGGACTGCCCCTGAGGCCCAGCGCCGTCGAAGCCTCTCCCTCGTTCATAACCCCCTCGTTGGACAAGTGGGAATCCTCGCAGTGGTCAATCACGGTCAGGTCCAGCATCTTGGCATATTCCATGACCCGACGCATGAGTTCCGCGTTCATGATCGGCGCTCCATCGTCGGAAAGGGCCACTGCCCCCGCTTTCTTAAGCTCGCCCAACTCGGCCATTTCCTGCCCTTCCCGGCGTTTGGAGATACAACCGATGGGATAGACATGGCAGTAGCCTTCCTTCTCGGCCTTGCTTTTGATGAAGTGCACGATGGCCTGGTCGTCGATGGGCGGGTTCGTGTTGGGCATGCAGGCCACGGAGGTAACCCCGCCGGCCACCGCCGAGTGGGAACCGGTGGCGATGGTTTCCTTGTACTCGAACCCCGGCTCGCGGAAATGCACGTGGATGTCGATGAGCCCCGGCGTCACGACAAGGCCCTTGGCGTTGATGGTCTGATCGGCCTTTACTTTAAGACCCTTACCCACCTTCTCGATCTTCCCATCCTTTATGAAAACATCGGCTTCCCCGTCAAGCTGGTTCGCGGGGTCCACCACGTGGCCATTTTGAATTAGGATACTTTTACTCATCAGAAACCTGCCCTTTCTCGCATCTGACTCATTTTCACCAGTTAGAAGTTAGGAGTTAGCAGTTAGAAGTTTAAACCTCCTAACTCCTCACTACTAACTCCTAACTTTCTTGCTCCCCTTGGAGCAAGAAAAGAACCGCCATGCGGACCGCCACGCCGTTGG
>DATKOC010000057.1:0-5229 GCA_035524855.1 bacterium | reverse complement strand
TTGCAGGTGTTGTGGTAGGCGCCCACGAAGATGGTGTCCTTGGGGATGCCCAGGCTTTCCCGAACCTGGGGATCGTTGGCCATCAGGGCGAAGGCGCGGGCGTTGGGGCCGCCGCGCCCCCCGCCGCAGGCGCCGCAGTCGTGCGCCGACTCATGGGGATTGTTCAGGCTCGAGGAGCCGTGCCCGACAATGACCACCAGTTTGGAAAGGCAATTTTTAATTCCAGTTTCTTCCAATAGCTTGCGCACGACGCTGATTTCTTCCTCCGTCGTGTAATTCCATTTCAAGCGGGTCTTGGCGGAAGAAGAGCGCAGGTTGACACGCATTTTCGCCGCGTGCCGGGGGAAAAAGACGCGGAGCGCCAGGGGAAAGGCCGCCAGGGTGCCGAAGAAGCCGCTCAATAGGGCGCCCCTTATCCCCGTGCGGCTTCCCACATGGAAAGCGTAAGCGGCGTGACCCACGGCGTGCCGGAAGGATTGGGATTCCACTTCCAAGGGCACTTCCTCCACCGAATGGGTGGGTTGGATGAGGATCGGGCAGAGCGGGACCGCGTGGGCGTCCTCGATCCCCCGGTAATACATGGCCAAGCCGAAGAATCCCGCGGTGCCGAAGGTCTCGCAGGAAGGCTCGGTTTCCTCCAGGTGGCGCCGGAAGGACTCCTCCCGCTCGTCAATGCAGCACACCGCCTGGAACCGGGGGGCACCGGCCGCTTTCCACCGGTGGTGGGCAAGGGCGTCCAGGGTCTGGTTGCGGTGGCGGCGTTCATAGGCCAGGTGGAAAAGGCGGCGGCGCTCGAGGGAAGAAAAAGATTCAATTTCCCTCAGGAGAGCCTCGGCGGGGCTGGTTCGGATCGTTTCCACCGGCCAGTCAAAGTGTTGCGCCAGTTGATAGAGGGCGAAGGCCCGCATGCCCACCGTTTTAAGGGGGGCTGGGGAAGGGACCTTTCTCAAATCCGCCAGGGAGAGCTTAAACCGGCGGGTGAGGTGGGCCACGGCCTGTTCCTCCAGCAGGAGCCGGACCGCGGCGTATTCCAGGAGGGAACCGGGGGGGGAGGGGATGAGAACCCGGTCCGGCCGTTCCTCGTTTTGGTGGATCATGCCGGGCCAGCCCTTCATGGCCAGCATCATTTCTTCGATATAGGCCTCCCATTCCTCCTGAGGAATACCCAAGTTTCCCAGTGAGGCCACGATGGAGGAGGCGGGATTGTCCCTTCCCCTCAGGCGGAAGTTGAAGCCTTTCAACCAGGCGTCGGGCAGGGGAAGGCCCTGGTACAACCGCCGGAAGGAGCCGAAGAAACCCAGGCTCCGGCTGGGGAGGCGCCAATAGGCGATTCCCTGGTCGCAAAAGGCGGCGCAAAAGCGGATGAGGAGGGGCTGAACCAGGGCGTCCATATCCTCCCCCGTCAGGGCTAGGAGCTTATCGCGGTACCGGGCCTTTCGGGGGGGCGGTAAAGGGAGGGGTCCCAGAGGATTGACCAGATCCAGGCAGGCTTCCCATAAGGCCTGGTCCATGGGGGCATCCGACTCGTTCAGGCGCCAGTCCAGTTCCTTGTCGTTCGGCTCCTGGAGGCCGCCTGCCAGCAAGGCCAGCCTTAATTCCAGGCGGCTGGTGGACCCCGCAATGGCTTCGGCGCCGGGGCTATTTTGAGACTTCGTCTCTTGCCCCGGCACACCCATGGCTTGCCCCTCGGCTTGAGGGCCTCGGGGCAGGGGGGCGCTGTCCCTCAGGTCTTCCTGGAGGACCGCCCGAAGGTCCCCGGTGAGGATGCGACCTTGAAGCCATTCCCGGCGGTAATCTTCCTCTTCCATGTAGGGCCTGCAGCCGAAGCGTTCCCCCGCTCGGATGATGGCCTCCTCGAAGGGCAGGTCCTCGAAGGCGTGGAGGGTATTGTGGTGGACGAAAACCCGGATGGGACCCTGGGCCGGAAGGAGATGGGCGGTGTGGTCAATGATCCGCCGAATTTCATCCTCGGGGCTCATCGCTTCGCTATGAGTGTGTTCGGAGTTTGTGGAAGACATGTGAAGCATCATACACGTCCTGTGTTTTACCGACTACCGTTGAGGGACTGGCGATCTATTCAGTAAAACTTGAAATGTTATTTGTCATCCTGAGCGTAGCGAAGGATCCATGTTTAAACAAAGATTCTTCGGCAAAAGGCGCCTCAGAATGACATCTTTTAAAGATGTCGAAGAGTTTTAATTTTTTGTCAGGTAGAGGTTGTAGTCGTAAGTGAAGGAAGGCAATCCCGGAAAGCGCAGAAGGTTTTCACGGGCATGCTTGAAGAGATAGTAAAGTTTCGGGCGGGGTTTGCCTTGTTCCACGGCCTTTTCCACGGAAGTTTCCCCCTCGCGGCGTCCTTGAAACTCCTCTTCCCATCCTTTTTTCTTCGGCAGGTAACCCAGCACCCGGAAGGATCGCTTCAGGCCTGTGCCGTAAGCCCTTACCACCTGCAGGCCAGACTTCTCCGCTAGGAGGTGGAGGGATTTCGGGGAAAAGAAAAGCAGGTGGCCGTCCACGCTGGCGCCCCGTTCTCCGGTGGCGTCGAAGTAATTCTTGAAGCTCCGGCGGTTGACGCCCCCATTGGGGATGGCCAAAAAAAGCGTCCCACCCGGCTTCAAGATTCGGCCTGCTTCCTTAAGGGTCAAGGCCGGGTTGGTCACGTGCTCCAGCACATTGTTGAAATGGATGAAGTCGAAGAAATCCTTGGGGAAACGGGCTTTTTCCAATGGGTCATTGCGCACGTCGAGGCCCAGTTTTTTACGGGCGTATTGGGCGGCGTCCTTTCCCATCTCCTGCCCGTAAAGCTCCCAATCGCAATTGGACTTGATCCCGTTGAGGAAAAAGCCGGTGGCACAGCCGATGTCCAGGAAACGACCTTGGGGTTGGATGGACTTCAGGAGCCGGGCCCAATACCAGCCCTTGCCCTCTTCGTTGTGCCGGTTGAAGTTGTAATAGCCCGCGTGGTAATAGGGCTCGATTTCCTTTTGGGTAGGCATGGGGGATATCCAGGAGAAGCCGCAGGAGGGGCATTCCACGATCCAACGCTTGTCGCCCTTGAGGAAGGAAGTGGGACAGTATTCCTTGGGAGATTCCTTAGCGCCGCAGGCGGGACAGGCGGTAAGGCGTTTTTTGAGGGAAAGGGTCATCCGTGGATCATTCCGAAACGTTTGTTTTGGGCGGTCATCTTCACGAAATAATCCATTCGGGTTTTGCGGACGTCGGGCTTCCTTGTCGCTGTAATCCACCCCACCCGGATGCGCTTGTAGGGCAGGGGGAATTTCTTGAAGTTTTCCCAGGCCTTTCCCTTCTTAAGGGCCGCTTCCAGGTAGTAGGGAACCTTGAGGGATTCGGTATGTTTGATCTTGCCCTGGTGGAGTTTGGAACCTTTGCCCAATGCCCCTTCCAGGGCCGCTAGGCCGGCGGGTGTCATGCGCTTTTCCTTGATCATGCGGATGGCCCGGTGCTTATTCATTTCCGAGCAGATGGAGCCCTTGCGGCGGGGGGAGAACCGCTGGCAATAGCGGTGCTGGTCAATGGCTTTGACGGTCGAGTCGATCCAGCCAAAGCAAAGGGCCTCGTCCACCGCGTCGTTGTAGGCGATCCGTGGCTTGCCACTGTCCTTCTTAAAGTAGATGAGCCAGATTTCCTTTGTCGTTTTGTGGTTCTTCCTCAGCCAGGAGCGCCAGTGGTGAGTTTTATGGACGTAGAGGGTTTGAGTGATTTTCATTTCAAGAACCGTATCGTCTCAAAGGATCAGTTTCCAGTTTGTCCAATTTTTTGACCCATGGCGGAATTCGATAACTTTTTGCTTCCTCGCGCTTGGTGTAGGGTTTCACGTCCAGCACCGGAGTTCCATCCCAGACATCTAACCCCTTCACCCAGAGGGTATTGCCCTTATGTTTGAGGAGTTTGAGGACCGTGAAGCTGATGGGGTTGGGCCGGTGGGCGGTTCGGGTGGCCAGGAACCCGATGGCGGGGAATTTCATGCGGCTCTTAGGTTGGATGAGCATGTCGGGTTTGTGGGCCCGGTTCATCCAGAAGAGGGCGAGGATATGGGAGAAGCCTTCGATACCTTTCAAACCCTTGGCCCACTTGGGATTCAAAACGATCTTTCCTTCGCGGACATAACCGATGGGTTTAAAAGACAAGGATTTTGTGGTCATGGTTTTCATAACATAGTTGGGCGAAAGGGTTCTTTCCGTACGATTTGCGAACCATTAAATTCCTTATAAAACTCTGAAATGGTTCCCCTAGATGGACAAACATTTTGTCTTTAACGTCCTGGATTTATCCTTTCGCAGATGATTGTCCAAGCCCGGTAATACAACCACACCCAAAAGAAAAATTCAGCGTAAAGAACTAAATAGGCAACGAAGTGAAGAAAGTTCGTGCTTTCCAAATTTATTAAAGGTTTAAGAAGTTTATCCGTTTCAATGATTGATAATATGGATATGAAAATGGCGGTCATGGCAGAAACGGTGAATGTAAGGAATTTCCAATAACTGAGTTTAAAGCCCTCCCACTTCCAAATTCTCTTCGCAAGAACATATCCTATCCAAAACCAAAAAGAGGAATCTAGGGCAAACAGCAGAATCCTGATCGGCAAAATAAATGGTGGATAAGCTTGAAAACAAGGTTTGAGTAAATTTTCGAAAATTCCAAGTGTAGAAGCGAACAGAGTCCCAATACCGACAATAAAAAAGTAGAAGCACACCATGCTCCCCAAGGAAACTTTTTGTGTCAGGGGTGGAATATAAGATTCAAAAATTAAATCTTTTAAATATTTTTCGATTTTTTCAGGTGTTTTCTTTTTTCTCATATTTCGAACCATGTTTTGAGGTTTAATTTCTTAAATTCGCGTTGTCTGCTCTGGGTCCTCGGGTTGGACTCGAACCGTCGAGTTATTCCTTTTATTTCACCCTAAATTCCAAATCCTTTATCAGCATTTTGCCCGCTCCCTGGTTGCCGGGGATGTAGAAATCAATCACCGACACCGCTTGCGTGTCGAAGAGATTGTTCCCGTGCTGGTTGCCCCAGACCGTGCGGCGTTCCAAATCGGAGAGGTCCACCCGGTGAGTTTCCTGAATACTCTTGCCAACGAAAGGAAAGAGCAGGCTTTACCAGATTATTTTAAATCCTCAACCCAAAGAATATTCTTTGAGAATGGGCCGGATAAAAGGTTATTGAAAAGTCGTCTGTCGGCGGTCACCATGCGGCAGCCCAAGCGGG
>DATKOC010000056.1:0-9310 GCA_035524855.1 bacterium | reverse complement strand
GGTTCGACTTGATCCTTTTTGGCTTGCTTGCGGATATCCTCAATGATGTAACGGGGATGAATCTTTTCCTGGATATAGACCGGCACGGTGGGCACCTTCAGCGGTTCCCGGTCCTGCTCGTCCTTACCCTTCCAGACCAGTTGAGGATCGAGCGACGGGTCGCGAGCGTAAAGAAGACCCGGATATTCCTTCACTTTGGGCTTGGTTTCATCCCCTTTAACGAAATCCCTTAGTTCTTCGGTCGGAATATTGGCTCGCCGATCCTTGTGTTTTAGGTTCTCGACGGGAATCTTGTTGGATTTTTTCGGAGGCATTCTCTAACTCCATTCACGAGGACGTTTTAAAACAAAACCATCGGCTTTAGTCACTTCGTCCGGAAACTGCGCATCCAGCAACTTGGCGCGGCCCAAAGTGAAACAGCCGGTTGCTATCTTTTGAAGTTCGATTGAATGTCGCGCGGGAGGAAATACAGCAATAACCCTCTTGCCCGGAAACTCCTGTTTGACCCGCGTAATCGGGGATGAGAGGTCGCTATCTGCTGAAATCACCAGTGCGATGTCGAACTTATCCTGGAAGGCATCCACCAAAAGCTCCGTTGCAATATTCACATCCGTCATCTTTTCACTTTGGACTATGTGTTCGTAACCGCATTTGCGACAGGCTTTTTTATGCGCAAGGAATTTCCCGTAATAAACCTTAATGCCTTTAACGGTTTGAATGGCCTCAATGTAAGTGGACTGCCTTTTCCGCTTGTCCGGCGGGTCAGAAACAAGGGCGGTAAAATATTTGACTCCCGCAAAGGACTGCTCCGGCTTCAATAGACTCCTTACCAGTTCGACCAAATTAAGCCAATAAAACCGTTTCCAGCCCTTGGATTTAAGGCCGTAGTACAAATTGTAGCCGTCAATATAGGCAATAACCCTATACATAGATTTTCCCTATTCTTCGAACGAAAGACTTCTTGACGGTCAAGTAAAGTCAAACTAAATTAAATCAACCCCCCTGGCGATAGCATCGCCAGGTTGACGTCCGTTCTTCCTTCGGGAAGTCGGGCGTTTCTTATTTTAGGGACTTTTAATCGCCTAGTTTGAGTCCGCCTGTAACTTGCAGTGCCATTTCGGCGCTTCAAGTTTTTCACTCTTTTCGTTCTCAACTTATTCCATCACTTAAGCCGCTACTTTTAAAGTCACAAAATGTGGCCTTAAATAGAAATTAAACCTTGCTCGGTTCCAGCCGGGAAGCCAAAAACTTTCGGATGGCCGTCTTCACATTCCAAGGATCGGTCACTTCCAAAAAGGCCCACCGGCCGAAACTGCCATCGTTATTAACCGCAGGAACCCAAAAGTCCCGGGCCGTGGCGACCTTAGCTTGCTTTTCCTTGCGTTGTTCCCCCGTCACTTCCAGGATCAGGTTCAAGGGATCCTCATGGCCGTCATTCACGCGGACGATAAAATCGGGGATATAGTCATGTTCTTCACCTTCATAGACGTAGGGAATGGTGAACCCCAAGTGCCTGTCATTTTTGATATAGCTGACCACCTCGTCCATGCTTTCCACAGATTCGGCCAGCTTTTGCTCCCAATCCCGAGTATCGGCCACGATGAAATTGACATGGCACTTGTCCCCACGGGTTTGATAAAGCCTTTTCTTAGTCGTCCGGTAATCAACGTAGGAAGTGGACCCAACCGTGTCGAAAGGACGCAGGATGGGTTTGAGTATCTTCTGGCCATCCGAAGACCTCACAATCGCCCGGTAAATTTTGTCCGTGACATCTTCAAGGGGTCGGCTTAGGGAAACCAATGGTTTAAAGGTATCGTCTTTGCATTCCAGGCATTCGTCATACCACCGGCGAACAATGGCGATCACCTGGGGGAAGAGCCAGGACTTGGGATTTCCTTCCGCATCGCTGAAATACTTCTCCATCATCTTTCGGGCGATATGAAACTGCACTTCCTGGTCTCGAAGGGTTTTTAGTTTATCCAGCGTATGGAAATTCACCTCGCCCACAATAGGCGCCACTTCGGTTGAAGTCGGCAAATCCTCCGTTGAAAGAATCTTTCGGGAATCGGCGTCAAATTTTGCGGTGAGACGCTCTTCAGGAATCTCATACCGATAGCCCGAAAGGCGGGGAAAAGAAATTTCGCAGGGCGATGGGGTTCCCATGGCATGCACATGCTCGGGAGCATCGGCCAGGGACACTTCCGCCGCTGAACCTGAACAAGGGATAAAGGAAAAAGGAACGCCGTAAACTTCGGCATATTCGGGGGTGAAGTAGTCTTTTCCATCCTCGCCCCGGGTGGGCACATAGCTCATCCGGCGCAAGCCCCGGCCCACCACCTGCTCACATAAGAGCTGAGTGCCGAAGGCCCTCACGCCAAGGATATGGGTGACCGTATTGGCGTCCCAACCCTCGGTAAGCATGGAGACCGAAACCACGCACTTGATGTTTTCCCCGAGCTTCCCAGGTTTTCCGACCGTATTCATGACTTCGCGGAGGATGTCCTGGTCCGTCAATTGGTCGGCCGAACGACCGGGATAGCGGCGCATATATTCCTGTTTGAACTCTTCAATCTCTTGTTCCGCCATTTTCTTAAAGTCGGGACTCATGGCGTCTTCGGACTCAAGTTGGGAACTATCCACGAGGATAGTATTAGGCTTGGATATCCAACGCCCGCCTTCAACATTGCTGAACCGCCCTAAACTTCCGGGAGCCAAAACCGTCTTATCCTTCCCCACTTTCTTTTCGTACCCGGAAACAAAGTCATAGACCAATTTGGAAACATTGGTGTTGTTGCAAACCACGATAAAAACCGGCGGGGTCAGGCCCCTTCGGCGATTTTCGGTATTGGCTTCCCATTTTTCATAATATTTTTCGTAGTTTTCATAAAGACTATGTAGAGCTCCTTCTAATTCCACGGGCAATTTCGGGGAACCCTTTAATTCATCGGTTTCGCGCCCTTTTTTCGGAAGCTTGTCACGGATACGCAACCAAAGGTCTCGATAAGTGGGGCTGTCCCCCACCATTGAATTGTCAGCGATGGGAACCCGGGGAATTTTTACAATCCCCGACTCAATGGCATCCACCAACGAAAAGTCGGAGACCACCCAAGGGAAAAGCTGGCCTTCGCCATAGCCCGAGCCCTTCAGGAAAAAGGGCGTGGCCGACAAGTCATAAACCACCTTCACCCCCAGCTTATTCTGGACGGCTTCCAACCCAGAAATCCAAATTCGGGCTTCCTCATTGCGCTTCTCGGCTTCGCGGGATTCGGCGCCAGAAAGATCCTCATCCACATCAACCGTTTCCACCCGGCGACGGTAACAATGATGCGCCTCATCGTTTATCACGATCAGGTTCTTCTTGTTCCCGAATTCCCGACAAACCCGGCGCACCATTTGATCGGGGGTTTCGGTAAAAGGGCTTTCCGAGGCGCCGTCTCCTTCATCGCGCTTCCGAAGGATGGCCTTTGTCAGCTTTCCCGCTTTGATCGTTTCCCTTGGCTTAAACGCATGAAAATTGGTAATTAAGATTTTCGCTTTGGCCAATTTTTCGAAATCTTGGGCCGGCACCAAATCAAGTTTTTGATAGTAGTTATCCGGGTCATTCGGCAGAAGCACCCGCAAGCGGTCACGAATGGTGATGCCTGGCGTAACAATGAGAAATGAATCCCCAAACCGGGTATTCTGGGCGTCTTCGCCTTTATTCAGGACATGGTAGGCAATCATCATAGCCATCACCACCGTCTTCCCGCTCCCTGTGGCCATCTTGAAGGCTAAGCGTAAAAGAAGCGGATTGGCATCTTCGTTGTATCCCCGAATTTGGTTGATGATCCAATTGTCGTTCTTAGGCGCAATCTCATTTAAGTAGATGAGTGTTTCGAGGGCTTCCATCTGGCAGAAAAAAAGCCGCTGGGTGCGGCCATTATTTTTCCAATATTCCAGGAGACGGGCCGTTGTCCGCGAGACACCCGAATAGCGGATTTTTCGCCAATCGGCGACCTTGGCGCGGATTTGGTTAATGAACTGGTTTTCCTGGATGCGGTCTTCAGTCCATTCGGTGCTTAAAGAAAGCTGACTTTTTCCCCGCTTACGCGATTTGGGAATCGGTATGAAATAAGAGCTGACCCTGCGCGCCTCAATAATTTCATTAGTAATGCCTTCATCGGAAAAGCGGAAATGCTTGAGTGGCTCCTCATAGGGGGAGTTGATGATCGGGTTTTCAATGACGGTTTGTTTCACTATTTACCCTTTAAATTAATGGTTCTAATTCTAACCGCCTTCTTTGAGACCTCCAAACCTTAAGAACAAGAAAAGCAACAAATATTGTTCGGTTTATACGGCGGCATAAACAAAAAATGCCCGACCCCTTTCGGGATCGGGCCTAGCACATCCAAGATTCTTACTTTTTCTTCTTTCCCATCGACCCATCAAACGACCACTTGCCCGCGCCGTTCGTCGCGATATAAAGGAACACAAAGCAGTAAAGCACGGCCATTTCCCCGTGGTTCACGATGGGGAAAAAGGCGTTGGTGAAGGCGAACTTCCAATGGAACTGGAAATAGGCCACCGCCATCTCGCCGCTGGCCACGAAGGCCGCCCAACGGGTCCAGAGGCCGATCATCACCAAGACGCCCGCCACCAATTCGATGATCCCCCCGATCCACATCTGGGAACCAGCGGGCGGCATCATGTTGGGGTCTCCGAAAAGACCAAAAAGCTTCTGGGCTCCGTGGAATAAAAACATAAACCCGGCCACAACGCGAAGCAAGGCGTAAACCGTGTCACTGTGCTTGGAAAGAAAGCTCATGCAGACCTCCTGAGATTAATGGGTACTGCGCTTATTTTAGTGCCTGGACGATAAGGGGCCAAGCGGGTTGCGCATCGTGGGAAGACGAGAACCTTGCGGTTTTAGGAGGCCCTTCACATCCCGCCGGCCCTTCGGGCCAACCTCTTCCCGCTGGCTCAGGATGAGCCAATCGCAGCGGGATTTCGTCAAACTTTTTAACTCCGATATGGATGATTTGGCTCGCCGGGATAAGTGTCGCCTCTTTAACACCTAGAAGGAAGGCGGCACAAAAAAAGGCCCGGCCATTCGGCCGGGCCTTGAACTGCTTTTATCTATAAAAAAAGCCCCAAGCTCAAAAAGACCAATCCCACCACGCCGAAACCAAGACTCACCAACCAAAAGGCCCGGCGGCGGGCCAGGGCCGAAATGGCGCCCACGGCGATGGCGACCTGAAAGAAAGTCACCGCGAAGGCCAGGTTCTCATGGTGCTTGAGTTTGGCCTCGGAGGATTCCTCAAAGCCCTTGGCTTCCTCGCTGATCTTTTCTTGGTCGTCCTTGTACTGTTCCACCTTGTCCAGGTCTTCCTTGGAAGGGACACGGTGCTCGCCCTTCAAAAGCTCGATCTTGGAATTAAGCACGGCGGCCTTGATGCCCTTGGCCTGGTAATAGTTCCATTGGTCCGAGGCCTTGATCTGGTCCAACATGGCCTCATTGGCGTTGTGGCCGGCCAGGAGCGCCGCCACGGCGGCGAAGCCCGCCAAAAGGGCCGAGCTCAGGGCCACGCCCAAGACCCATTTTTGGCCCGTTTCCTCGGCGCTATGTTCCATGTGTTCGTGCAGGTGTTCGGTGGGGACTTCGATTTCTTCCGGCATGAGGCCTCCTCGAGGGTGGTGGAAAACGGGACTCAAATTAATGGGGACAAAAGCGGGTGTCAAGCGGGACGGAAAGGCTTTCTCACCGCGAAAAACATCATCTCCGAAAGTCCCCTCTCCCCTTGAGGGTGCGGGTTAGGGTGCGGGATGGAAACTAATTTGATCACCCTCATCCCGACCTTCTCCCCTCGAGGGAGAAGGTGAAAAAAAAAGTCCCGGCACCCCTTTAACACCTAAAAAAGAAAGGGAGATGAGCTTTGCTCACCTCCCTTTATAAGCCCAACAAATTTCCGAAAGAACCTTAAGCGGCCGCTTCCTTCTGGCCTTTGGCTTCCCGGTAGATTTCCTCGGGATGCAGTTTGATGTCCCACACCAAGCCCACCCAGGAAAGCACCACCAGCACATAGTGGGACATGTCGACTTCCCACCAATAGATGCCCTGGCGTTCGGAGTAGGGATAGCGGTGGTGGTTGTTGTGCCAGCCCTCGCCCATGGTGATGATCGAAAGGATCAGGCTGTTCTTGCTCTGGTCCCCGGTCTCAAAGCGCTTCTTGCCCAGGATGTGGGCCAGCGAGTTGATGGAGAAGGTGCCGTGGTAGAGCAGGGTGGTGCTGGTGAAAAAGCCCCAGCAGAGCATCTGCAGGCCGTCGGTGTGCAGACCCGGGGCCGCGTGCTTCAGGAAGGCCCCGAAGAAGTAGATGCCCGCGGCCAAGAGGAAGGGGGCCACGCCGTGGTACTTGTTGATCCACACGAGCTCGGGATACTTGGTCAGGTCCTTGACGTTCTCTTCCTTGGTGGCCGCGTAACGCTTGCAGAGGATCCACCCCAGGTGGGCCCACCAAAGGCCCCGGAGCCCGGGGGAATGGACGTCTTCCGGGGTGTCCGAATACTTATGGTGGTGGCGGTGATGGGCGGCCCACCAGAGCGGCCCCTGCTGGCCGCAGGAACAGCCCAAAAAGGCCAGCAGGAACTGGAACACCCGGCTGGTCTTGTAGGTGCGGTGGGAGAAGTAGCGGTGGTAGACGCCCGTGATGGCGAACATGCGGATGTAATACATGAAGAAACACATGGCCACGGCGGCCCAGCTGATGCCGGTGAAGATGGCGCACAGGCCGATGACATGCACGCCGAAGAAGGCGATGCTGCCGCCCCAGTCGATCTGCTCGTCGCGGGTGAATTTGCGCCACATGTCTTTGGCGGTCTTCGTCGTCGCCGACGGGACCACCAGGGGGGTTACTTTGTTTTCAGCTTGAATCATTTGAACGACACCTCGTTGAATTATTGGTGGTTGGGGGTTGGTAATATTCCGGGGTCCTGGGCCGACGGCGCCCGGGTCCCGGCTTGGGGAGATCCTTCCCTTTTAAAAGCCTACCGCCCTTTGAACTTTTCTTTTGAGCCTGCTCCAGGCACAAGTTTCGGCGTCTTCCAGACCAGCGGCTTCTGGAGGTCGCGTCAGCTTCCCTTGAGGTTGTTTTTTCTCAAAAGAGGGTCAACCGGGTGGCCGTCGCCTTCCCAAGCACCCGCATGATCGGCAAATCATTGGCATCGGGGCGCCGGGGCGACTACCTTTAAAAGAACCTGCCTTGATCAAGTTAGGAATCCGCCGGCCTTCTGTCATCCCCTGGGGATTGGCAGAAAATAAGGGGTTCCACACCCGCGCAAGCCCGGAGCCCTCCAAACGAGGGAACTTCACCCGGTAGCTATATTTTAACGCAGGCTCCATCCAAGGGGTAGAAAAATCCAAACGCTAAACCTTCCCAAAAACGGCGAAAAATAAGGCGCCGGAACGCAAAGAGCCCCGAAGCCGGCGCCGGGAAACGCTTTTAAACAAAATTTTCCGCTTTAAAAAACCCCCGGCCCCGGGCGGATTTTGAAAATCCATCAAGGCTTGCCCGGCTCTCTTTAGAGAAGGCTTTGCGGTTGGCAGCCGGCCGCCGGGACTTTATGATGCCTGAAGGGCCTGACAAATAAACCTTTCCGAGGCCGACATGACCCCCTTGCAGCAGGCGACCCCCCAAGTCAAAAAGAACATCTTCCTGATCCGTCTGGTGCTGAGCCTCATCCTGGGCAGTTGGGCTTTTTTCTATCTCCAGCTCCATCCCGACCAAAAACCCCTGACCTTGGGTTACGCGGGGCTCTTGTTGCTGTCTTTTTTGCCCTTCGGGCTTTGGGACGAGGATCGCTTCCAAAGCGTCCGCTTCCAGGACATGGTTTTCGCCCTGGACCTGGCCTTCCTCTTGGGGGCACTCTACCTTTTCGACGCTTTCGACACCAACCTGCTCATCATGATGTTCCTCACCTTCTTCATTTCGGCCCTGAGCCAATCCATGGGCCGCAGCTTCATCGTGGCCATCCTGGTGGTGTCGCTTTACGTTTATTTCCTTTTCACCCGCAACCCGGACTTCAATTTCATGGACCCCTTCTTCCTCTTGTCCTGCGCCTTGATTTTCGTGGTGGCCGTGCATTCCGGGTACCTGGCCTACCGCACCGTGCAGGAGGAGAAAGACATGGTGCTCTTGGCCCGACAAATCGACCTTTTGACCGAAAAGGTCCAGCGGGGGGACCAGGCCTCGCTGGAATACGCGGGGCTCTTGAAAAACGTCTTGGACGGCCTGCCCCTGGGCGCCTTGGCGGTGTCGGTGGAGGGCTACGTGATTTTCGCCAACGCCAAGGCGCTGAAGCTGCTGGACTTGAGCCCCCGGGTGCTGAACCACGCGGACCTCACGGCCAAGGACAGCCCCCTGGGGGCCTTGGGCGAGGTCATGCGCAAATCCCTGAAGGAACGCCAGGAGCTCAAGCGTTTTTACCTGGACTTGGAGTGGAAAAAAACGCCCAAGCGTTTCCGCTTGGACAGTTCCTCGGGGATCAGCCCTTCGGGAAAACCCTGGGGCACCTTGTTCCTCATCCAGGAAGCCGCGCCGGCGGAAAAAAGCGCTCCGCCCGAGGGGGACGCCCCGGCCCAAGCCTGAAAAGTTTCGGGCGGACTTTCTTCGCTCGCGCCCAAGTAACAGTATGAAATTGCCGTGAAAGTGCTAGAATAGGGTCTCGTCGTTCCACGAAAAAGGGAGGCGATTTTTAATGGCCATGAAGAAAAAGAAGCCGGCGAAGAAGAAGAAAGCCGCGAAGAAAAAGAAAAAGTAACTGACGTCCGGCCGGGCTTCCAAGCCCGGCCTTTTTTCCCTTCCGTTCGAAGCTTTTTTCCCAAGAGAACCGTATGGCCGACCATCCCCGTTCCTGTCATTCTTATTCCATCACCCAAATCCTGCCCTTGTCCCAAGAGCGGGCTTTCGCTTATTTCGCCGACGAGAAAAAATTGCAGTCGCTCACGCCTTCCTGGCTGGGCTTTCAAGTGCTGGCCAAGTCCAGCCCCCGCCTGCGCCAAGGGACCCGGCTGGATTACCTCATGCTCTTCCGGGGCCTGCCCATGCATTGGCGCTCCCGCATCGAGGATTGGGAACCCCCCCGCCGTTTTTCCTACGTCCAGGTCCGCGGGCCCTACGCTTTTTTCAAGCACGAGCACCTTTTCGAGCGCCTGGGCCGGCGCACCCGCATGACGGACCGGGTGACGTTCGAGCTGCCCTGGCTCCTGCGGCATCCCTTCGTGGCGCATTTGGTCAAGGCGGACCTGAAGCGCATCTTCGAGCACCGCCGGGAC
>DATKOC010000055.1:0-10296 GCA_035524855.1 bacterium | reverse complement strand
CAACCGGAGGAGTGGTCCACCTCCCAGGCCACCTCGTCGGTATTCACGGCGTAACCATTTGTTTGGTTGAAGTTGCCGCTGAGGGAACCTTCCCAGGCGCCCGATCTCCAAGAGCCCGTGGAAGCATGGAGTTGGTAGGTCCCGAAATCACCCCCCGCGATGCCGAGACTTCCTCCCTGCCGGCTAGGCCGGGTGATGACATTAATGGCCCCACCTGTCGCCTCCGGACCGAGGGACAAGGCGGCAGGGCCCTTGATCACCTCGATCGTCTCAATGTCCTCGGTGGGAATCGAGCCCAGATCAAACCCCTGGGTGACCTTGTGGCCATTCAACAAGATCAAAGTTTGGTTGGAGGAATTGCCACGGACGCTGAGGTTGCTGAAACTCTTGGAGCCTCCCAAACCTTGGGCTTCCAGGCCCCCTTGCCGGTTGAGTAAATCCCCCAGGCGGCCGTCGGATTTCATTGTGCCCAAATCGCCCCGCTCAATTACCTCGCCTTTGGGTTTTTCGGCGGTGATCACAATCTCCCCCAATTCCAGGATTGGGGTGGGAGAAAGGGTTGGTGATGGGATCGGGGTGTCTAGAGGTTCCTGTGAAAAGGCGGCGCCGGGGAACCCCATGAAGCCGAGGAACCACCCCAAGAGGCAAATATGGGCCATTGGAAACTTCATGAGAGGCCTCCCCGTAATAAATGGAGTCCAGTGGAAGCGAGGCGAAGTGATTTTAATCGAAAAACCCAATCTTCGCATTGATTCAAGGAAAGGGATAATTCTACAATGCCCTCCGTTGACGAGGTTCAACGCTGCAATTTTCCGTAAGGGGTTTTCCGGGGAATGAAAAACACGCTTCGCCACTTCCTTTTTCCCTTCGCCCTTTTTCTGATCCTTTTGGCGTTCGGGACCGCTTGGGCCGTGGAGGCCGATAAGTCCCAGGGTGACAGGGCCAACCTGGAATACGCCCAAAAGATCCTGCCGATCCTCAAGAACAGCTGTTTCGACTGCCATAGCCCCGGCGCCATGGACCAAGTGAAGGTAAAGGATCCCGTTCGACGGAAGAAAATCCAAGGAATTCTCAAGAAGGCCCATTTCCAGTACCCCATGGAGGAAACCTTTCCCTCGGCGGGGGATGAGGACCCAGCGGACAGCCTGGGCCACTTCATCAAATCCATCCAAAAAGGCGTCATGCCGCCCGCCAAGGGCCGCAAGCTTTATGGGCTTGGAAAACCCCTCTCGGACCCCGACAAGAAAATCCTCCTTGCTTGGGCGCGTCGCAACATGCTTGCGTTCAAGGACAGCTCCGCCCAGGACCAAACCACCATCATATCAGGCGCCTCCGGTGTGGAAGAGGGGAAGAGGGTCTTAGCTGGCCCCGATGGGAGCGACACCGCCGATATGGGTGAAAGCGACTTCCGGGTCCAGATCCATCTTTTTGGGGATATGGATTACGAATTCCTGGGAACCTCCGACAAATTTCCCGTCCAGAACGACTTTTTGCTGGGACGCACCGCCATCGCCTTTACGGGGACTTATGGGGATCAAATCAAGTTCCTGGACCAGAATATCGTCGAATTCTCAGGCTTGGATCCCGCCCTGGAATTGGACCGCCTCCTGGCCACCTATGTTTTCAGCCCGCAATTCCAATTGAGCGCCGGGAGGGATCATGCCGCCTTCGGTTTTTGGAACCGTCATTTCGGCTATGTGGGATTCCTGCAAACCACCATTGAGAGCCCCTTTTTCCTCCGCTTCGAGGATGACGGAGGCGTGATACCGGTACATATTTCAGGGCTCATCGCGGAGGGAACCTTCCCCATCGGGGATTCCTCCCTCGGGTACGAGTTGAACGCCGGGAACTCGTCCTATGTCATCCTAACGGGGGACGGAAGCGGCAACGTGGAGGAGGCCGAATTCGACACCCATGCCGGCGGAGGAACCAACCGAAAGGTTTTCGCTGGGCGCCTTGTTTTCAAGCCCGCCGCTGACGGGTCTTTCTCCTTGGGGGTGGCCACCGCCTTTAACCGTTATGCAACGGATACGTCCTCGGATACCGCATTAATGGGCACCCCCGTGGACTTCCGGGATTTGGGCCAGATCCTGCTGGAAGGGGAACTAGTGTTCAGGGATGAGCACCTGGAAATCCTTGGGGAGTTCTATAACTTCAATGATCGGGTTGCCGGAATGGAAACCCAGGGAAGCCCCAACAACACGGCTTTTTACGCCCAACTAGCCTATGAACTACTGGAGGACTTCCGGCCCTACTTCCGGGTGGAAAACCTGACCCCGGACGCCTCCGATCCCCTCTTCCAGGCCCTGAACCAGAAAACCCAGACCCAATACTTGGGCGGGGTCCGTTGGGATATCATTCCCACCGTCTCCTGCCTGAAAATGGAATTCCGTTACATCCACTTGGACGCGGGGGATTCCATGGAACTGGATACCCAATGGGCCTTCGGTTTTTGAGGGGCCCCTACCTCGAGGTAAACCCATGTTGAACCACAAACGATTGGCCATCCTGGCGGTGATGGGGACCCTGCTCGCTACCCCGGCCTTGACCAAGGATAAGGCCGCCGATAAAGGATGCCTATTGGAAGGAACCGTGCAGGTGACCGCTCCCAAGCGAAAGGAAGTGGCCCCGAAGGAGGAAAGGGACGACTTATTCGGCGACGATTCCTACGGGCAGACCTACGGCCACCAGGGCTACGCGGTGCCCAAGGCTCCCCATCCTCTGCCCGAGGAAATCGTGTTGTTCCTCAAAAAAGTCCCCGGGAAGTATGCCCCGCCCAAGGATCATGTCCAGCTCGACCAGAAATACCTCCAGTTCACGCACCGTGTCCTGCCCATCCTGAAAGGGACCACGGTGGATTTCACCAACCACGATCCCGTTTACCACAATGTTTTCTCCAACTCCAAAACCAACCATTTCGACCTGGGCCGCAAGCGGCACGGCGCCAAGGCCTCGGTTGTCATGGACCACTCGGAGGTTCCGGTCAGGGTTTATTGTGAGATCCACTCGGCCATGAAGAGCAACATTTTGGTGCTCGACAATCCCTTTTTCACCGTCGTCCAACCGGGACAGAAGTTCAAAATCCCCAACATTCCACCCGGAACCTATACCCTAGTCGCCTGGCATGACTATTGGAAGCCGGTGGAAAAGAAAATCACCGTGAAAAGCGGGACGACGACCTCCGTGGATATTGTCTTGAGCAGGGTGCGAAATTGAGAGCCAGGGTTAAATTTCTCTCCCGCTTGAGGGACAAACTCCTCCTGGCCATCGCGGCGCTCGTGCTGGTGCTGATCGGGGCGGTCCTTTACACCATGAACGCCCGGCTCCAAAGCGTGGCGAATGAGGCCCTTTACAAAGACCTCTCCAAGACCCTCACGATCTTCAACCGTATCGTCCAGGAAAGGCTCTCGAGCCTCACTTCCGAAGCTGTCCTTCTGTCGGATGACTCCCACTTGAAGGCCGCCTTGGACGTGCCCTCGCCGAACGTGGCCACCACCACGGATGTTTGCCTGGTACTCAGCGGGGCTTCCAAAGATCCGGACCGGCTTTTCCTGGTGACCGACCGCAAGGGCAGGATCCTTTACGATTCGTTCCACATTCCGGAAGTGAACCTAGCCCTCCGGGAAGGGAGGGATCCCGACCCAAAAAAAATTAAACCCCTCGTCATCGTGAACGCCGCCGGTTGGCCCAACATCCAAAAGGCCTTGGGTGGAGGCGGTTCCCGGGGAGGCTTCATTTATCCCCTTCCCTCGGAGGACAAGAACGGCAACCCTATCCAGCGGGCCTTCCAGGCGGTAACGATTCCCATACGTATCAAGGAGCAAATCCTGGGAACCCTTACCCTTGGTTTTCCGCTGGACGATACCTTAGCCGCCCAGTTGAAACAAATGACCGACAGTGAGATTGCCGTTTATATCGGCGGAAAGGTTTACGCCTCCACTTGGGCGCCGGAGAAAAGAGCGTTAGTGGAAAAAGGATTGGGGGCCGTTGGAAACCTGGCCGGACAGGGAAGCCATGAGAATGGCGATATCAAAACTATTCCGGTGGTATTGGAAAGGGAAAACTACCTGTCGCTTTTTTCATCCTTTAAGGACACCCAAAACCAGGCCATGGGCGATTACGCCATCCTGCGGTCCCTCGACAAGGCCCAAGCCCTCCAACGCAACCTGCAGCGGTCCATTGGGGGCATCGGCGCGGCGGGCATTCTTTTCGCCTTCGTAGTGGCCCTGTTTATCGCCCACCGGATCACGCAACCCATCAACAGCCTGCTCAAGGGCGTCCAAGAAGTGGGTAAGGGAAATCTCAATGTTCAGGTGCCCGTGGAAACGGGGGACGAGGTAGGGGTCCTGGCGGAATCCTTCAACGGCATGATCCAGGGCCTTCGTGAAAAGGAGAGGGTCACAAATATCCTGGGCAAGTACATTTCTCCTGAGGTGGCCCGGAAGGTCTTGGCGGATCAAGAGGGGATACTGCTCAAGGGCGAACGGCGGGAATGCGCCGTCATGTTCACGGACATCCGGGGTTTTACCGCCATGAGCGAGCATGCGGAACCCGAGAAAATCGTCGCGGACTTGAACGAGTATTTCACCCTCATGGTGGACGTGGTTCTCAAGTACGAGGGGACCCTGGATAAGTTCATCGGGGACGCGGTGATGGCCGTCTGGGGAGCCCCGGTGCCCTTTGAGGACAAGGAACTCCGGGCGGTGAAGGCCGCCCTGGAAATGCAGGAGGTCCTTGCCACCTACAATCAGGCAAGGGCGGGAAAGAAATTGCCTCCCATCACGATGGGGGTTGGCATTAATTCCGGGATGGTGGTCTCGGGCAACCTGGGGTCGGACAAGCGGACGGACTACACGGTCATCGGGGAGGAGGTTAATTTGGCCTCCCGCATTTGTTCCAAGGCCGCTCCCGGCCAAGTTTTAATTTCGGAATACACCTACCGCAAATTGAAGGGGCAGGTGGAAGTCCGGGCACTGGAACCTATCGTATTGAAGGGCTTCACCGACCCGGTGAAAGTCTATGAAGTGACGGGATTGAAGAAGCTTGCCTGACACCGAGTTTTCCATGCGCCAAAAACACTCCGGGCTGATGGTGTTCTCCACCTTATGGTTGGCTGTCCTGTCGCCTGCCTTTTCGACCCCTACACCGCCGCCAGCTCCGGCCGCTACTTCCCCCGAAGGTTCCGAATCCAGTCTGGAGGAGAAAATCGACCAATGCCGGAAGACCGTTGACCAAGATCCCAAGGACGCCCAAGCTTACCTCAAGTGGGGAATCGTCCTGGACGAAATGGGGCAATACGAGGACGCGGAATCAAAATATCAAAGGGCCTTGGATTTGGACCACCATTTGGCCTTGGCCTACGCCAATCTTGGGTTGGACCTTAACCGGCGCGGCGCTTACGGAGAGGCCTGCGAGGATTTCAAAAAAGCCGCCGAGATCAACCCGCGACTGGTGAAAGTTTATTACAACTGGAGCCTGGCTTTGATGGCCATGCAGGAATATGACCAAGCCATTGGGAAGTGCCAAAAGCTACTCCAAACCAACCCCAGGGACGCGCAGGCCATGACCAATTGGGGTGTGATTTTGGGGCAGAAAGGGGAGCGGGCGGAGGCGATCCGGAAATTCCAAAAGGCCTTGGAATGGGATCCTGGATTTTCAGCCGCTTACTTTAATTGGGGACAAACCTTGATGGATTGGGACCAACCCGATAAGGCGATTCCAATGTTCCGAAAGGTGACGGAATTGAACCCTGACGATTCCCAGGCTTATTTGGAATGGGGAATGGCCCTGGAAAAAACGGGGAAATACGAGGAGGCCGTACGGCAGTTCCAAAAAGTCCTCCGCCTGAAAGATTCGGAAGGGACTTCCAGTGGGGCCGCCCGGGCCGAAATTTTTAAGCTTCAAAAAAGGCTTCCCGCTGACCCCTAATCCATATATTCCGTGACGTGCCCTGTGCCCTTCCGGGGGCCTGCATTCCAGGAAACCGTAAACCTTTCCCCAGCGAGTCGCCTTGGAAATCTTGAATGGATCGAACTTCGGTGTTATGTTTGGAAATCACTAAAACGTTTCAGCTTTTCTGGTCACCCTTGCCCTGAGGTTTTTCATGGTTTTGAAGCGTGAATATGTATTTTTTGTTTTTCCTACCCTAAAGCGTTTTCAGGTCTTGGCTATGGCCATCTTTTTGGGGGGCATTAGCGCCATGCCGACCTGGGCTACCGTGGCTTTCGCGAATATCTTCACCAACAACATGATCCTTCAGCGGACCTCAGCTTCCTTCCCAGTTGGCGCGCGTATTTATGGGACCGACACCAACCCTGGTGAGCCGGTGACGGTCAATTTCAACGGTCAAGCAGTGACAGGCTTGGGGGATAACAACGGGAACTGGGCTGTTACCCTAGCCCCCATGTCGGCCAATACTACAGGTCAGGGCCTTACTGTTACCGGACCCAGCAACTCGGTTGGGGTCACCAATGTGGTGGTGGGCGATATCTACCTTTGCTCCGGGCAGTCCAATATGGACGATGTGCTCCTGAGCCAATGCATTCCGAACGGCGCAAGCGACGCAACCACGGCGGATTTTCCAAACATCCGTCTCCTGCATATCCAGGATGCGATTCAGCAATATCCACTTTCCGACATTCCCGCCAACAGTTGGTCCACTTGCGTCCCCGCCAGCGGCATCGGCGGGTTTTCGGGGCTGGCTTTTTATATCGGGAGAGACCTATTTCTGGCGGAAGGGAGCGGCGTCCCCATCGGGTTGATCCAGTCCGCCTATGGGGGAATGCCGGCGGAGGCTTTCATGAGCAAGGAAGCCATCCTGTCGGACCCCGCCATGGCTGCGGCGGCGGTGTCGCTTAACAACTACGGCGGAACCCTCGCGGATTCCTGGCCGAGCGGAACCTACAACGCCATGATCGCGCCCCTGACCGGGTTCAATCTCCGTGGCGTGTTTTGGGACCAGGGTGAGACCAACGAGAGTAACAGTGTAAGTCCCGGCAATCCCCATGGTTGGCTGACCTCGGAGCAGTACGACATTCTCCTCCCCTCGCTTATCAAGGACTGGCGCATGAAGTGGGGGGCTGTCCTGCCCTTTTATGTGGTGCAACTTCAAAACATCGCCAACATGAACGCCAGCTCCACGCCCTGCACCTATTGGGGCGGCACGGAGCCCTACACCCCCGCGGCCCAGGTCGGCATCGCCGACGTGCGCTGGGGGCAGTTCATGGCCCTTTACATGCCCAACACCGGCATGAGCGTGAATTTTGACTTGAACCCCGCGCCTACAACATGCGTGGCCTCCGTTTCCTACCATCCCCTGAATAAAGAAGCTTTCGCGGCCCGCATCGCCCCCTGGGCGCTCAACCAAATTTATGGAAATTCCGTGCCCTATACCTTCACAGGACCACTTTATCAATCGGCCGGCCAGGGTCCTTCGGCGGTGACAGTGCTGTTTTCCTCACCCGGCGGTGGGACCCCCACCCTGGGTACCAGAGACGGCCAACCGGTGACGGGTTTCCAAGTGGCCCAGATGGGGGCGGACCCCAATTCCTCCAGTTGGTCCTTTGCCGCCGCGACGCTTTCCGGGAATAAGGTGGTGGTGAACAATCCTTTCGCACCCAACGGCGCCCTCGTACGGTACGCCTGGGGATGGGATCCGGTCGATCCCAATGGGCCGGTGGCTAACCTGTCAGATTCGGTGAGCTATCTAGCCTCTCCCTTCCAGACCTACGGCTATTCCAACATGGAGGTCGCGGGGAATTCCTCCGCCATCACGGATTTGAACTTCTCGCCCACGTCGGGCAACGGGACGGATTTTGGAAGTGTGGTGCTCTGCGGGGCAGTGACCCAGACTTTCACCATCGACAACAACTCGGGGGCGGGCGCCACACTCAACCTGACTGGGGGGCCCGATTACGTGCGGGTGACCGGGCCGGACGCCTCGGATTTCACGGTGGTGAGCCAGCCTACGGGTTCACCCCTGGACCCGGGTATGAGCGAAACATTCCAGGTGAGTTTTCACCCCAGTGGGTCGGGGTTGCGGCAGGCCATTTTGCAGATTCCTAATGACACACCCTACAAAACTCCCTACACCATTTACATTCAAGGAACCGGCGGAGCCACCTGCACCCCCACCCCCACCCCCACGGGAACCTGGTACAGCCCCACCCCCACCAGCAGCCCCACGAACACGGTTACGCCAACCCCCACGCCCAGCCCAACGCCCGCGGCGGCCGATAACACCGTCTATAACTTCGAGGACGGGACGGTGATGGGCTGGACCTACGTGAATAACCAAGCCATCAATACTTCCAATTCCACTTCGATGTTCTACTTGGGCAGCCATTCGCTGGCGGTCAGCATCAAGGTCACCTCGACCTCCACCGACGCCGAGTTCGGGGCACAGCCGGTGACCTCGGTAGCCGCCAACCTGACAGGGAAGACCCTCATCGGCCATCTTTGGGTTCCCTCCAATTTTCCAGCCTCCAGCAGCGCCCTCTTTTTCCTCAAGAGCGGCTCCGGTTTTGCCTGGCAAACCGGGCCTTCGACCTCCCTTACCCCCGGCGCTTGGAACACCCTGACCTTGAACCCCGCCCAGCCCTACAACTTGAGCGGCACACCGGACATCACAAATGTGCAGGCTTTGGGGGTTCAATTATTCGCCTCCTCCAACTGGGCGGGTACCATAAACCTGGATTCTGTGGATGTGTTGGCCGCGTCAACGGCGACCCCTACCCCCACCACCAGTCCCACTCCAACCGGAACCTGGTATACCGCCACCCCAACCCCCACCTTTACGCCCGCTGGAACCGACACCACCACCTACAACTTTGAGGACGGTGGAGTGGATGGGTGGACCTACTACTACAACGCCGTGATCTCCGCCCCGGTGAATTCCATCATGGAGTTTTACTTGGGTAGCCATTCGTTGCAGGCTCCAGTAAGTTATACCGGGAGCAATACGGACATCGAAGTTGGGATTCCTTATTCAGGTTACAATATGGCGGGGGACACGATCACCGCCCATGTGTGGGTTCCGGCCAATTTTCCAACTTCCAGCCCGGCCGATATCTTCTTGAAGTGTACGTCTTCTTATAACTGGTCATCCAGCACTCAAGTGATGCTGAGCCCCGGGGCCTGGACCACCTTAACCTATAATCTCGCCGGAGTTCCGAACACCTCGAGCGTTTATCAAATGGGAATCCAGATTCAACCCTCGGCCCCCTGGGCGGGAAACATCTATTTGGATTCGGTGGATTTGACTGCTTCAGGGGTTTCTACACCGACAAACACCCCTTCCGCCACGCCCACCATCAGTCCCACCGCAACGCCACCCCCACCCGCATCCAGCCAACTTGCCCTGGGGCCCAATGTGGTCCGGGAGGGGCAGCTTCTCTGTCTTTACCTGGATAAACCAGCTTCCGACATTCACTGGACTTTTTATAACGTGGCAGGTGAACGGCTAAAGGACCTGGATTTCGGCAGTGATTCGAATCCCTGCTGGGTGGTGAATGGTTTGGCTTCGGGCTATTACCTGGTGCGGGTGGTGAATGGGTATCCAGACCAAACCCAAGTCGTTAAAAAGTTTTCAGTGGTTATACTGAGATAGCCGGAATTTACCTTGAAAACATTAAATAAACTGCAATTTTAAGGTGAAAAATCCTTGTTTGCCGTGTTTTAGGATGTAATGCTTTTTCACGAAAAAAAGATGTTTGAATTTTGCAAGGTGACGAAATAAGCGGTAAACTATCATCCGTTAAATCATTAATCGGTTTCCTCACCATCCGATTCCTCAAAACAGATTAAAGATCTTAAAAAGGGTTCGCAAACGTTTTCGTAAATTCAAATCTTAATCGAAGGCACCGAATGAAATCGGATAAAAATTCCCAAGATTCCATCAGGGTTAGAATCGTCCCATCTACGAAAAATCGATTTTCGCAAAACCCAATTTTCATATTCTTGGTAATGTTATTTTCTGGATTATTGATTACGGGAAGGTCATTTGCTGTTCCTTCCGCTTTGCATACCTCGGGGGTCTCCATCCTCAATGCCAGCAACTGCGCTGTTACTTTAAGAGGTGTTAACACCTGCAGTCTTGAGTGGAATCCCGTCGGTGAGGGTCCGTCCTCCGGCGGTATTACAGCTTCCGTGGCTTACGCCATTAATAATTGGAAATGTAGCGTCGTGCGTTTGCCCCTAAACGAAGGTTTTTGGTTCCAGTGGCCCTATTCCTACCAAAAAACCGTTGATCAAATTGTCAACTATGTGTCCAGCCAAAACGCCTATGTGATCTTGGAC
>DATKOC010000054.1:0-7902 GCA_035524855.1 bacterium | reverse complement strand
ACCGGTGCCTGCAACGGGGGGATATACCGAATCTCCAACGCTCCCGCTTATGTGGGCAGTGCTCCGGCGACGGGCTGTACACGGGGTATCGCCACTGACGGGACTTATCTTTACATCACGGATGGAGACGGGGGAAACTACATCCACAAATACACGACGGCTGGTGCGGCGGTCACCCAATGGGCGGTTCCCGGCGGCAATCCCTGGGGTATCGCCATCGGTGGATCGCCCCAAACGATCTTCGCCGCCAGCAAGGCCACGAGCGTACTTTATACCTATGACTTGAACGGGAACCAGCTAGCCCCCTCCTGGTCCCTGGCCAGCGACGGCACGGCCCTGGCCGTGGACGCCAATGGGAAGCTTTACGCGTGCGGGGAAAGCGGCGTTCCGGCCCAGCGGTTCACCGCCACCGGGACCCTGGAGACCCAATGGGGATCCTTCAATTCTTACGGCATTGCCTTCGACGGGACCGGCAAGGTCTACGTCGGCGACACAAGCGCCATCTGGATCTATACCCCCTAATCGGCTAAATCTTCATGCGTGAGAAAAATAGGTCCGACCTATTCTTTAGGCCTGGCCTTTTTTCTTTAGTCCTCCTTCCAAATAAAATTCACTCATAATGGTTCTTATGAACGGAGAAATAGAGTTTCAAAAGATCCTGGACCGCGCGGCGCAAACGCAAGCCCGGGCCAAGGAGGCGGACACCGAGTGTTACCGCCTCGTCGACCGGGACGGGTTGGACCTCATCGTAGAGCGCTACGGGCCCTGCCTTTGGGTTTCCTGGATGCGTCCTCAGCCCCCAATTGAGGAAGACTTAGCGTTTATCGGCAAGCTGGCGACCCAGTCCGGATGCGCGCATTGGCTGGTGAACGGGATGGTCAACCGGGGTAGGGACCCGGGGCTCTCCCAACGCCGGCAAAGCCCCTCCTTCCCGGCTAAGTGGCAGGCCAAGGAAGGCCCCATGACCTTCCACCTGCGGGCGGATAAGGGCTTGTCGCCCGGCCTTTTCCTGGACCAGCGGGTCAACCGGCGGCATATCCTCCAGAACTCTAAGGGCGCCCGGGTCCTGAACCTTTTCGCCTATACCTGCTCCTTCAGCGTGGCCGCCGCTTTAGGGAAAGCCTCCGCCGTCACGAGCGTGGATGTCAGCCCGGGCTTCCTCGATTGGGGGAAGGAAAACTTCGCCGCCAACGGACTTCCCACCGAGGGCCACTTCTTCACCAAGGCCGACGCCCGGGATTACCTCGGGTTGGCCCGGAAGAAGGGCTGGGTTTTCGATACGATCATCTTGGACCCGCCGAGCTTTTCCCGCTCGAAAGGAAAGCCCTTTTTGGCCCGTAAAGAACTCATTCCGATGGCAAAAAACTGCGTGGACCTGCTGGCCCCCGGGGGCGAAGTTTTGGTTTCCACCAATCTGTCTAGTTGGAACAAGGAAGATCTGCGCCGGGAGCTTCAGGCCGCCACGAAATGCGAGCTTCGCCCCGGAGGGCGGGACTTTGACGTTACCGACGAGGCGAACTCCGCCAAAACCCTTTGGCTGACAAAAAAAGGAACGCCGAAGTTACCGACGTGAAACGGGGAGGTTACTCGAGAACCTATGACTATTTAAATTTAGTAGATTCATTCTTCTTCGCGAAAAACTATGATCGATCCCGTTTCCATTGATTGGAGTAACGGGTCCCGCCATGTTTTTCGATAAATCAAAATTCAACAGCCTGGACATCGCCAAACAGGTCATCAAGAACACCGGCTTGGACGAGAACCTGGGCATCCTCAAGCAGAAAAGCCACGCCCATTCCACGGAGTCCGCCAAATACCTCCAGCTGGTCATGGCCCTCTCCGCCACCAACCTGGTGCAGACGCTGAAGGCGGATTTCATCGTGAGGGAAATTCCCGCCCCCATCCGGGAGGCCATCGTGCGGGACTACGTGTTGGAATCGCTCAAACAACAGGACCTTGTGAGACTGGGGCGCCCCGAGATGGAGGAAATCCTCAAGAAGGTCCTGGAAGTGGTGAAGGACCTCAATCTTTTTTGGGATGAGCAGGAGGACCCACAAGGCGGCGGTCCGGGACCGCGCTATTACTGCGTGAAGGAAGTCTTGAGGCGGATGGGCGGGGATGTGAACTATCCCCTGCACGACGCCCTCTTCGAGCTGATGTACCTGCAGTACCGGCATTACCTGAAGTATTTCCAGAAACGGCTTTCCCAGCCCGTCGACCCGGAATAAAACATCCACGAAAAGCTCCCGGGGCAAAAACTCAAGGTGTTTTTTTATTTGCCCTTATCCAGGATAATAGTGCCCATGAACCGCGACATCTTCGTCCCGCCGGGGGGGCCACCCCAGTCCGGCCCCAGCCGCGACATTTACCCCCGCATGGGCGAGGAAAACATCTTCAAGATGCTTTCGGATTTCTACAAGGAACTGGAAAAGTCGGAGATTAGGCGCCTTTTTCCACCGGACATGGAGGAAGCCTCGAAGAAATCGGCCAAGTTCTTCGTCCAGGTCCTGGGCGGCCCTCCCCTTTACGTGATCGACCACGGCCCGCCGCGCATGCGGCAAAGGCACCTGCCTTTCGAGATCGACGAGGCGGCCCGGCAGGTTTGGCTTGGATGCTTCGAGAGGGTGCTGGAGGGGGCGGAGGTGAAGTACAACTTCCCGGCGGAACACCTGCCGGGCTTCAAGGATTTCCTCGGGGATTTTTCCGCCTGGATGGTGAACAAAAAGGGGGATTGACCCGTGAAAAAATTCCAGATGGCGGCCTTTGTCCTGGGCTGGTTTTGGTTTACGGGGCCCGCTTTGGTTACCGCCAAAACCCAGGAACCGATGAAACCCCTGGAGTGGCGCGGCGATTGGCTCGGGGGAATCGCTTATTACGACGGGGGCAGGATCCTGGACCTCGAATATCTCAAGCGAATCGTCTCCGCTTCCGGGGACGCCCAAGCCATCGGCGGGGTGGAGGCGGCCCAAAGGGACAAGGTCCTGGGAGCGGTGGGGCTGGGCCTGGGGGCCGGATCGATAGGTGTGGGGGCGCTGATCGCGCTGGACGACGGCAACAAGGACCACGAACTTCCCCAAGCGCTTTGTGGAGCGGGCTTCGGCCTCTGCGCCACTTACCTGCTGATGGACTGGTTTTCAGGCATGGATGCGGCGGGCGCGGTGAGGCGGTACAACCGGGTGATCGGGCCCAAGCCGCTGGCTTTTTGGATGGACTTCCCCCGGGGTACTGGAATGGTTTGCGGGATCACCCTTCGGGGTTTGTGAAGGTCCCCCCGGAAAGGGATCCCGAGAGGGAATCGCTTTTGGGGTTATTCCCGCCGGGTGGTCGACAAAACCTAGGGGGCGATAAAACCCTGGCCGCTCAAATCGATGTCCCAATTCTCGCTGTTCAAGGTGATGGCGCCGAAAACGTAGGTGCTCCCCGAGGAGAGGGCGGTGGAGGGCTGGTAGGTGATTCCGGTGGCGTTGTACCCCATGTTCACGGAAGTCATGGCCGCGGCTTCCTCCCCCCATAACCACATTTCATTGAGCCCAAGCGTTTCGACATACCAGACCCTTTTGGACGCCCCGGTGACTGATCCGCCGATGATATGGTCCGTAACGGCTCCCCCCCCACCGGTGACGTTCATGGTCAGCGCGTATTGGGAGGTGGTTCCCGAAACCGCGTGGACGACGCGGGATGGGGCGCTGTCGGGCGGGGTGCCGCCGTTGGAGGAGACCACGTAATAATAGCGGTTGAAGGTCGTCCCCGCGGGGCCGTCATAGACGGAACAAAACGCCTGGGTGAAGGTTGATTTGGAGAAAGTCCCGTATAAGTTGTAATTGACCCCGTCCGTGCTCATGTAGATCAGGTAGGAGGTGATGTTGGGGTTGGTGTCCTTCACCCAGACCAGGGCCGCGTCATTGGTGGTCGTGTCCAGGATGCCGATGACCCCCTGCGGCGTGGGAAGGGGCGTGGGCGTGCTCGTCCAGGTCGCCGTGAAGGTCAGGGTCGGGGTGAAGGTGGAGGTGAAGGTGTTGGTGTTCGTGGGAGTCGAAGTGGGTGTGGAGGTCGGGGTGCTGGTGGCGGTGTTCGTCGGGGTGCAGGTGTTTCCCGGGTAACCGCAAGGTGTTTGGGTAAAGGTGAAGGTGGGGGTGGAGAGGGGCGCCGGCAGGGAAGGTACGCTGTAGGTATTCGAGCAGGCGAGGGGTTCGAGTACGGCCAACGCAAGTCCAACCAAGATCAAAAACTTCCGCATAGGACCTCCTAAAATATATGGAACCAACCCCCAAGATAAAACGACCCCTAAAACTAAGGCGGGGGAATTATAGCATCCCCGCGGGATTGCCCTGGAATTTATGGCTGGGATCCCTGGCTTGAGGGGAAAACGAGCCGGGTTTCAGCGTTTTCACCCAAAAGCAACGCCGACAGAAGGGCAAACCAAATCATGAAGCCGAATAGGAGGAAGGTTCGCTGGGAGATATGACCCGGCTCAGGTTTAACCAAAAAGCCGCTTTAAGCCGGCGAGGTCTTAGGCTATTTAGTGGCGGTCCCGCCCGAAATTTCTTTTTTTCTTAAATCCGAGGTGTTGATTTTCGCCTCCAGGCCGAGGCCCCTGGTGACGGGGGCGCTCCCCAAAGGGCCGGGAATGGCCCTGCCGGTCCTCGAATCGCTGCGGCCGTCCGCCGTCGAAGCGGCGGGGATATGGTTCACCTCCCTGGCGGTGATCACGGTTAAAGGCGGGGCGGTTTTCCCGTGAAAAAGGCCGGTCATTCCTGTTGCTCCCTCCACCCTTGGAAAACTTCGACGCGAATTTCTTGAAAAAGCCTTTGGGCTTCTCCTGGGGACGGCCCTGGTTGAAATCCGTCCGGTTGCCATCCACCTCACCCTGATGTTGGTGTTGTTGGCGATGATGCTCATCGTCTTTCCCATGGAAAATAAAACGATCGTTCCGGTCGCGGCCCTGGATGAAACGGTTTTGACGGAAATGATCCCGGCGCCCGTGACGCTGGCCCTCTTGATCGTGCTTCTTATGGAAACCACCGTGGTTTTTACCCCGACCGCCGGAGGGGTGTGGCTGATGATCCCGATGGGGACGAGGTTGGGTTTGCGGTTGCGGTCCTTGAGAGTGGCGGTTCCCCCCTTCGCTCACCGAGCCCCGCCGGGCGGGCTGGTGCCCCTGGTGGGAGTGGCCGCCCCGGGGATGCTTTTGCGGGGGTGGGGCTTCCTTGGGCGTGAAATCACCGAACATGGAAGGCTTGGATTGGACGGCGCCTTTGGAAGCTCCCAAGAGCCGCAGGATGCTGCTCCAGAGGGCCTTGTCCTCGACCGTCACGAAGCAGAGGGAGGAGCCCTCAGCCCCGGCCCGGGCGGTGCGCCCGACGCGGTGGATGTAATCCTCCGGGTTGCGGGGAAGGTCGTAGTTGATGACGTGCGCGATGTGATGGATGTCCAGGCCCCGCGCGGCGATATCGGTGGCCACTAGGACCCGGTAATGGCCCTCCCGGAAGTGCTCAATGGCCTGCTTGCGCTGGGATTGGGTGCGTCCCCCGTGGATGCGGGTCACCTTGATGCCCTGGTCCTTCAGGCGGCCGGCGATGCGGTCCACCCGGTGCTGGGTGCGGGCGAAAACGAGGACCGAACCTTCCCTTTGTTTCAACTCGTTGAGCAATTCCTCGGGTTTCTTAGCCTCGCTGGTGTGCACGACCATCTGGGCGATCTTGAGTACCGGCTGGGTGGTTTCCCCCACGGTCACGCGCACCGGGTCCTTCAGATACTTCGACGCCATGGCCTGGATGTCGGGCGGAATGGTGGCGGAAAAGAGCAGGGTTTGGCGCGGTGCCGTGAGGCGCTCCCGAATCTTATCCAACTGGGGGGCGAAGCCCATGTCGAGCATGCGGTCGGCCTCGTCCAATACCAGGAAACCGGTTTGGCCCAGGTTGAGCGAACCCCGGTTCAAGTGGTCAATGATCCGTCCCGGGGTGCCGATGATAAGCCTGGGCTTGCGGGACAGGCTGTTGAGTTGACCGCCCATGCCCGCCCCGCCGATCAGCAACACCGAACCCCAAGACGAGGAGGGGCCTGACAGGTTCCTCAAAACCGCTAGGACCTGTTCGGCCAGTTCCCGGGTGGGGGTCAGCACGAGGGCGGTTTTGCCGGGGTTGGCGGAAAGGTAAGTGAGCAGGGGAATGCCGAAAGCGGCCGTCTTGCCGGTGCCGGTCTGGGCGGAGGCGATGACGTCCCTCCCCCCAAGGCCGGGCGGGATGGCCTGGGCCTGCACGGGGGTGGGCTTGACGAAATTCATTTGCTTGAGCGATTGCCTTAAAAACTCCGGCAACTGTAATTCTTGGAAACTTTCCATGTTTAATCCTTGATTGAGTTGGTCCCGATGAATAGAGGACGGCTGGGAGATGGCCCGGAAAGGGATATCGTGGATAAGTGTATAAGACAACGACCGGGGTGTCTTGTATGATTCTTAGGAATTAAGGAAAACCCCGGAAGGCCCATGCCCATGGAACCCGCCAACCCCCAAGCTTCCCCCGAGGCTCGAAAGCTCCTTGAATACCTTTATTCCATTTCGGGCAAGAAGACCCTCTCAGGCCAGCATAATTACCCTGGTTTCCATTCCGATTATTCCACCCACGCTTACCGAATCGCGGGCCGCCATCCGGCGATCTGGGGGCAAGATTTCGGCTTTACGGCCGACGGCAAGGACGGCATCAACCACCGTGAAGTGAATATCCAGGAAGCCATGCGGCAACACCGGGAGGGGTCCATCATCACCCTCATGTGGCACGGGGTTCGGCCCATGGACAACGAGCCCAACGGCTGGAAAGAAAGCGTCCAGAACAGGCTCACTGATGCCGAATGGACGGAACTCCTCACGCCCGGTACTGCGCTCCATCGCCGCTGGCTCGCCCAGTTGGACGTGGTGGCGGGGTACCTGAAGGGGCTCAGGGACGAGCATGTTCCCGTCCTCTGGAGGCCCTACCACGAGGGCAACGGAAGCTGGTTTTGGTGGGGTGGCCGTCCCGGACCCCGGGGCACCCAGGCGGTCTACCGCCTGATGTTCGAGGTCTTTACCCAAAAGTACGGCCTGGATAATTTGATTTGGGTTTGGAACGCCAACATGACGGGCGAGGGCGGGAAGGGACCCGGCCCCTACCGGGACTATTACCCGGGTCACGGTTGCGTGGATATCCTCGCCACCGACGTTTATGGCGGGAATTACCGGCAAGATGATTATGAGGAACTGCTCAAGACAGCGGAAGGGAAGCCCGTCGCATTGGGGGAGGTGGGAAAGGTTCCCGATCCCGCTGTGCTCACCCGCCAGTCCCGCTGGATCTGGTTCATGATCTGGCCCGATTTCCTGGAAAGGGATAATACCCCTGAGGACATCCGTGCGCTTTATGGGGACCCGAGGGTTCTTTCCCTCGAATGGCTTTCAGGAAAGGGATCAGGGTTAGGCTGAGGAAAATTAAAGGGTTTCCGACAAAGAGGCATTTATCCCAGGGCCAAAATCATTTTTTCATATCAGCCATACCGCCGAAGGGCGGCAGGCCAAGGAGCCGTTATTTTGGACCTGATTTTTTATTCCATCTGGATTTCGCTTTTCGACAGCCTGTCCACCACCCTCCAGATCGTCGTGTTCGTCCTTCTGTTGACCACCCAGAGGCCCGTTCGCAACGCGCTGGCCTACCTGGCGGGCCTTTGCGGAACCTATTACGCCTGTGGGGTGGCCGTCTATCCGGTGTTGGATGCGGCGAAAGCACTGTTGGGCAGGTTTTTTCCCTCTCGGGTCCCCGATGGGATTTATTACCAGGCGGAGTTGCTGACGGGATTGGTCATGGTCGGCATCGGCGTTTTGTATTTTTACCGGCGGAAAAAGGCATGCTTTGGAAGGACGGAGAATATGGTGGTGGC
>DATKOC010000053.1:0-3430 GCA_035524855.1 bacterium | reverse complement strand
GCGTGGCCGGGATGAAAGTCGGGGAAAAGCGCAAGTTGACCATCCCCGCCAACCTGGGTTACGGCGAGCGTGGCGCGGGTGGGGTCATTCCCCCTAACGCCACATTAGTGTTCGACGTGGAGCTTCTGGGCGTCCAATAAGCGGCTTAAAAAATTAATTGAACCACGGAGTACACGGAGACAACCAAGCCTATTTTGGAACATTGAAAGATAAATCAACCCCGAAATCTCCATGTCCTCCGCGGTAAAAAGCCTTTCTAGGTGGATACCTTGTTTAAATCCAAAGCCAAATGTATCGGCATCCTGACCGGCGGGGGGGATTGTCCCGGCCTCAACGCGGTCATCCGCGCGGTGGTCAAGACGGCCTCCCAGAACGGCACGAAGGTTATCGGCGTCCGTGACGGTTTCCTGGGGCTGGTTGAGAAGTCCATGACACCCCTGGGTATGGAGGATGTTTCCAATATTCTCACCCTTGGCGGCACGATCCTGGGTTCCTCCAACAAGGACAACCCCTTCCACTTGTTGGAAAAAGACAAGGCGGGCCATATCCATTACCATGACCGGAGCAAGGAAGTCCCCAGGACCCTGCGGAACATGGGCATCCAGGCCTTAATTGTCTTAGGCGGCGACGGAAGCATGACGGTGGCCCACAAGTTCGCGAAGATGGGCATCAAGATCGTCGGTGTGCCCAAGACCATTGATAACGACCTCATGGGCACCGACCAGACCTTCGGATATGACACCGCCGTCACGGTGGCCACCGAGGCCATTGACCGCCTCCACACCGTGGCGGCCTCCCACCACCGGGTCATGATCGTGGAGGTCATGGGCCGGTACGCGGGCTGGCTGGCCTTGGGTTCGGGCATCGCCGGGGGCGGCGACATCATCCTTATCCCCGAGATCCCCTATGACGAGCGCAAGGTCGCTGAGGCCATCATGGGAAGGCGCAAGAAGGGGAAAAAGAGCAGCATCATCGTCATCGCCGAGGGAGCCCACCCCAAGGGGGGGAAAATGGTGGTGGACCGGGTGAATCCCCTTTCCATGGAGCGGATTCGGTTGGGGGGCATTAGCCGCCAATTAGCCCATCATCTTGAGGCCAAATCGGGCATCGAGACCCGGTCGGTCATTCTCGGCCATGTGGTGCGGGGCGGGACGCCCACCGCTTATGACCGGAACCTCGCCACCCTCTTCGGCGTTCACGCCATGGACCTGGTCCATCGCGGCCAGTTCGGGCGCATGGTGGCCCTGCGCAACAACCAAATGTCCTCGGTTTCCCTGACCCAGGTTGGGGGCAAGTGCCGAAAGGTCCCGCTGAACCACCCCATGATCCTGGCGGCCAAACGAATCGGCGTTTCCTTCGGCGTTTGATGACCGCCGATCAAATTATCCATTCCCTGGAATTACAACCACATCCGGAGGGCGGCTATTACAAGGAAACCTACCGAAGTTCCTCCCTCATACCCGGAACGTCACGCGCCGTTTCCACCGCCATTTATTACCTTCTGGGGGAAGGAGACCGCTCGAAACTGCATCGCCTGAAATCCGACGAGATGTTTCATTTTTACTTGGGAGACCCCGTCACTTGGGTGCTTCTAGAATCGTCTAATCACGTGAAGAAAGTCGTCCTTGGAAGCGAGTTGGGAAAGGGGCAGCGGCTCCAGTTGCTCGTCCCGGCGGGAACCTGGTTTGGCGGCTATTTGAATCCGGGCGGAAAATTCGCTTTAATGGGAACCACGGTGGCCCCGGGTTTTGAGTTTGAGGACTTCCAATTGGGGAACCGGGAAGGGCTTTCAATGGACTTTCCGGCGGCCCGGGATGAGATTCTGAGGCTGACTTGAAACTTTTCGATGAATGGGAAGGTAATAATCACTGGAATTTCGCCGGTAAAAAATTAAGGAGGGTCGTTTTGAGAAAGTTATGGACGCTATTGGTGATGTTGGGATTGGCCGCCACTTACGCATACGCCCATGAGGGAATGGAAATGGACTCGAAGGGCAAAGAAATCACCGTGACGGGAACCCTGGTGGACGTCAATTGTTACCTAAAGGACGGCCAAACGACCGACGACCACGACGCCATGAAAAGGTGTGGCCGCGACTGCCTGAGGGACGGTCTCCCGGCGGGACTTTTGGTGGACAAGAAGCTCTACACCCTCGTGTTCCCGGGGCCGGTTTTCGCCGACTACGTGGGCAAGAAGGTGGAGATCACGGGTGAAGTCTATGACGGGAATATCCTCATCCCGGTGAAGGCCTCGGTGGTCGACAAGGGCGGCAAAAAGGCCATCAAGTTGAAAGGGAAAGTGATGATGTAAGGCAGTCGACGATTCACAGCCGACGGCCGGCGGTAAATTCAACCAAAAATACACGAAGGCCCTCCGGGAGACCGGGGGGCTTTTTTGTTTCGGCCCCGTTTGGGGCAAGGTAGAATGACCCCACTATGGCCCAGGCTTTAACCCGCGCCCAACTCCAACGCTTCCTCGCCGTGGCCCGTCAAGCGGCCCAAAAGGGTGGGCAAAAGGCCCTCAAGTATTTCCGCAAAAATGTCCAAGTCATCAAAAAGATCGACCGCTCTCCCGTCACTCGGGCTGATCGCGAGGCCGAACAGGTCATCCGGGGTATTCTGGGCAAGCACTTTCCGAACCACCAGCTTTGCGGGGAAGAATATGGGTGGGATTCCAAGTCCAAGGCCGAGTTCAAATGGTGGATTGACCCCGTGGATGGCACCCGGCAATTCATCCGGGGCATCCCTTTTTGGAGCACCTTGGTAGCTCTTGAGTATCGGGGAGAGGTGGTGGCGGGTGTGATTCATCTTCCCGCAATGGCAATTACGCTGTGGGCCGCTAAAGGCCAAGGGTGTTTCGCGAACGGCAAAAAGACACATGTTTCCGGAATTCCACAAATCAAAGGCGGAACTATTACATTTGGGGGAATTCGAGGAATCGTTAGGGAACCTTACGCTAAAGGATTTTTGAAACTTGTCTCAACCTCTTATGACGACCGGGGCTATGGGGACGCCTTCGGCCACCTGTTGGTGGCCACCGGCCAGGTGGAGGCCATGCTGGACCCCGTGGTGAAGCCCTATGACGTGGCGGCGGTCAAGATTTGCGTGGAGGAAGCCGGAGGAAAGTTCACCGACCTTAAAGGCGTGAAGACTATTTATGGCGGAAACGCCTTGTCCAGTAACACTTTCACCCACCCGCAAGTCTTGAAAGTTGTAAAGGGGCATTGATTAAGGTTATCTTTCGTTCCGGAAGCGGAGGCATCTCATGCATGACATTCACGGCTTAATCGGTATCATCGTGGTGGGCGTCATCATCGGTTGGCTGGCCAGCGTCCTCGTCCAAGGAAAGGGACTGGGACTGCTACCCGACATGGTGGTGGGCATCCTGGGCGCCTTCGTGGGAACTTTCCTCTCCGACAAACTCAATATTC
>DATKOC010000052.1:0-20142 GCA_035524855.1 bacterium | reverse complement strand
GGTATTCGTGTTGGAGGTTGGATCCCCGAAGGCCCCCCACATGGAGGAAAACTCCCCCAGGGCGCTAAAGACCTGGACACGGGAATTTCCGGTGTCCAGGACCCAGATTTTCCCGAAATGGTCCTTGGCGATGGCGCGGGGCAGGTTGAACTGGGCCTTGTCGTTTCCCTGGGTCCCCCACGAGGAAAGCACGAGGCCCTTCTCGTCCAGGACCACCACCCGGTGATTTTGGGTGTCCGCCACGAAGATTTTCCTGGAAGGATCCGCGTAGATCCCCCCCGGATGGTTGAATTGGGGTGGATTGCGCCAGTCGGCGGAGCTGCCGAAGGTACCGTAACTGGTGACGGGTTTCCCGTCCTTGTCCCAAATCACCACGCGGTTGTTGCCGGTGTCGGCGATAAGGATGCGCCCGTCGGGGTCGATGGCGACGCCTTCCGGGGCGTTCAGCTGGTCCGGCCCCGGCCCCTTGGCGCCCCACATGGCGTCAAAGGCGAACAGCTTGGGGCCCGTGTAGGGGATGGGAGTCGGGGTGGAGGTGGGGCTGTTCGTGGGCGTGGCGGTCGGGGTGTCGGTGGGCGGCGCGGCATGGTGTTTTTTCGCCCAGGAAGCCGTGGGCAGGAGAAGGACGACAAGAAGTAATAGGAAGATTCGCTTCATGCCTTTTAGACGGGGAAAGGGAAGAGGAGGTTGCTGGTTATATAGAGGGCTCATAGGGGGCATGGTTCATAGGCTATCACAAAGGACAATTCATTAAGAATTCAAAACGGGAAGTTTCAAGCGCACCCAATTTTCTTTATCCATTCCTGAAAATTGGGTGTTCCTTCGGCTGCTGAACGTGCGCCTCAGGCTCCCTCAAACCGGCTTTGGCAGTTGATGCACTTGGTGGCCCAGGGTATGGCCTTCAGGCGGGCCATGGGGATGGGCTTCTGGCAGACCTCGCATTGGCCGTAGTTTCCTTCCTCGATGCGGCCGATGGCCTTCTCGATGCGCTCCAACTCGATGCGGTCGTTTTCCATCAGGGTCACGGACAGGTGCTGGGTGAGTTCGCCCGATCCATGGTCGGCCATGTCGCCGGGGATGTTCTGGTTGTCGGCGATTTCCTCCCGCAGGTCCTGCTCAAGGTGGTTGACCTGGCCGGTGATTTCGTTGCGGCGGTTCTGCAGTTTGGCCAGAAGGGGCTGGAAGGCGGGGTCGATGCGGACTTTCTTCTTGGGGACCTTCGCGATCATGATGGGCTTGGCGGACTTGGCGGGTTTGGCCGCGGCCTTGGGGGCGGGTTTCGCCACGCTTTTCTTGGCCGCTTTGGCGGCTTTTTTCGGGGGTGATTTTTTCTTGGGAGCCATGATGTCCTCCGGTTTGATCGGTTCTTCTTCCGCGAAAGGGATTGGACGGGTGTTGAAAAGGATAGAAGAGTAACGAAGGGCCGAAAAACTGTCAAGAAATAAAGGGATCGAACGCCGGTTGGGGTCGGCGGAAAACCGGCGAGCCTCCCCTGTGCCGGGCTGGGCGATCATCCTATACTATGCCGGACGTCATCCGGGGCGAGGGAGGCATCTCATGGCTATCGGAATCACGGGAATCGCGTTGTTCTTCATCCTTGGCATCGGGCTTTTACTCCTTCTTTATTTAATCTCCGTTTACAACTCGCTCGTGCGCTACCGGGTGGAGGTGGACAATTCCTGGAGCCAGATCGACGTGCAATTGAAGCGCCGCCACGACCTGATCCCCAACCTGGTGGAGACCGTCAAGGGCGTCATGGATTTCGAGAAGAACACCCTGACCCAGGTGATGCAGGCCCGCTCGGCGGCCATGGGAGCCACCAACGCGGTGGATCGGGTGAAGGCCGAGAACGAGATCACTACCGGCCTGGGCCGCCTGCTCGCGGTATGGGAAAACTACCCCCAGCTCAAGTCCAACGAGAACGCCTCCAAACTGCAGGAGGAGCTGACCTCCACCGAGAACAAGATCGCCTACGTGCGCGGCCACTACAACGACATCGTGGCCAACTTCAACGCCCTCACCCAGCAGTTTCCCTCCAACCTGGTGGCGGGGCCCTTCGGCTTCACGGCCCGGGAGTTCCTGAAGACCCCCGACTCGGACAAGGATGTCCCGCAGGTCAAACTATAACCAGTTATGAGTTTTGAGTTTTAGGTTCTGAGTTGATGAGTGTTTTTGAACCGGAGGTTCAAAAACTTCCTTGACTCAAAATTCAAAACTTAGAACTCAAAACTTATTTTAGGGGTTTTTATGTTCTACGCCCTGCCCGCCGAGACGGTCTTCGAGGCCAAGCAACGCACGAAGCGCGCGACGGTTTACCTTTTCATCATCCTCGCTGTCCTTTACGTTGTGTTTTTCAACCTGATGCTGATGGCGGGTTTCCTCACCTTTGGGCTGGAGGAGCTCCGCCAGATCTTCACCATCGTCCCCTGGGAGGCCTACCTTTGCACGGCACTGTCGGTGGGCATCGCCGTGGCCCATTTTTTTTATGCCCGCAGCCGGTCCCTCGACGACCTGTTGGATCAAATGGGGACCCGCCCCGCCGATCCCCGCGACAGCTACCATTCCACTTTCATCAACCTGGTCCAGGAGGCTGAGGCCGCCACGGGGATTCACGGCATCCGGGCGATCGTGCTTCCCAGCCCGGGATGCAACGCCTTTTCCCTGCAGGATGGGCGGGGCCAATCGGCCATCGGCGCCACCGAGGGACTTCTCTCCAAGCTCAACCGGCAGGAGCTTTCCGCGGTCGTGGCCCACGAGGCGGCCCACCTGGTTCATGAGGACTCCCGGCTGGTAACCACCGCTTGTTTTCTTTTCGGGATCTTCGGGAAAATCAACACGACGTTGTCCGAATTGATGCGGGGCACCCGTTCCGCCTATTACGACCGGCGGTCCTCATCCCGGGGAGGAACCTCCGGATTCATCTTCGTGCTTTGGCTCGTCTCCGGCGTGGGGTATGTGATTACCAAGCTCGTCTCTATGGCCATTTCCCGCGAGAGGGAATACCTGGCCGACGCCGACGGGGTGGCGATGTGCAAGGATCCCCTGGCGCTGGCCGAGAGCCTCTACAAGATATCCCGCCGTTACCGGGGCGACACCCCCGAGACCTACTCCTCCCTCTTCATCCTCAACCCCACCGATTCGGTTTTGGACGACCAGGAAGGTTTCGTGGCCAATCTTTTCAGTAACCATCCGCCCCTTTCCGAAAGGTTAGGCAAGCTCCTGGGCTGGGCCCGAAGCGACTTAGTTACCCTCCAAGCCCTCGATCAAAAGGAGGAAAAGTCGGAGGTCCCCGTTGGGGTCGCCCCCGGCGTTCCACTCCCCGGTTTTGCCCCGGCCGGTTTCATGGCTTACCAGGGCGACCAGTGGGCGGGACCCTTCAGCCCGGCGCAGTTGCTCGCCCTGGGTTCCCTCACCCCCACCACCTGGGTTTGCCCGGCGGGAAGCCAGCAGGTTTCGCGCGCCTCGGACTTGCCGGAACTCCTGGCCCTCTTCCAACAAGCCACCCCGGGAACGACTCCGGCGGCGGCCTGCCCCCGTTGTAAGGTGCCCTTGACCCCCGTTACATATGAGGGGGCGGAAGTGGAGCAGTGCGGATTTTGCAGAGGCTATTTATTGAGGGCGGGCGTATTGGAGCGCCTCATCAGCCGGGAGGAAGTGGCCTTCTCGCCCGAAGATATCAAAAAAGCGAAGGTCTGGCGGGACTCGCAAAGGGGCCCCCTCAAGGCCCGGGAGCATTTCCCGGAGATCCGCTGCCCCCACTGCCAGAACCTGATGGGCAAGGGCATCCACTCCATGCTCACGCAGGTGGTGATTGACCATTGCACGAACGAAAAGTGCGGCGCCATTTGGTGCGACGGCGGGGAACTGGAGACGATCCAGATGATCATCCAGGACGCGCACGCCCAGCCTGTCTTAAAAGGTTTTTAGGTTCCGCCTCGGCGGGCGCGTTGACTACATCTTGTGGTTAAGTTTTACGCTCCCTACCAGATTCACCCCACCTTCCCGCCCGGAAGAGGCCGCGGCTGGCGCTTCCAACGGCGACAGGTATAATTTGTGCACACCGTTTCAATGGCTGGGGGTTATTAATAGTGAAGTTAATCCCCGTTTAACACACAACGCCTTTCAACACTCGCGGGGACGATGCCGTGAAAAGCCGTCATCATTTTAATTTAATCTCCTCCTTCCTTCTCGCCTTTTTCCTTTTAAGCGCGGTCCCGTCCGCTTGGGCCCAAATCACCCTCACCAAAACCACCAGTGTCGCCAGCGCCTCGCCGGGGGACGCCGTCACTTACACCCTTTCCTATTCCAACGCCAGTTCCAACGGTTCCTGTCCGGATAATTTCGAGGGGGACACCCTCGGCGCTTCTCCCGCCGGTTGGTCCAGCTCGGGAGGGACCTGGACCGTCGTGGCGGACAACGGCCCCACCTCCACGGGGACGAAGGCGCTCCAGGGCGTGGCCTCGGCCAATAATTATCCCTATCTCCTCGACAATTGCGCCGGACAGGTGGGGGACGGCTACGTTCAATCGGACATGAAGATCGGGAACCCCGGCGCCCAAAACGGCGTGCTCTTGTTCCGCTTTAACGGCACCACCACGGTGAACGGCTCCAACTACCAGGCGCTCATCGGCGTGGGGAACACCAACAATGTTTCGGTGGACTATTGGGACAACGGCACCACGAGCTTCCACACGGTGGCCACCGGGAGCGCGGCCGTCGCGGCCAATACCTGGTTCACCGCCAAGCTCGAGGTCACGGGCACCGGGCCGGTCACCCTGAAGCTTTGGATCAACGGCACGCTGGCGGCCTCCGGCACCACCGCCTTTTCCATCCCCACGGGCCAGGCCGGCCTGCAGTCCAACAACAGCAGTTCGGTAAGGTTCGACAACGCCTCGGTGGTGGCCTATCCCGCCGCCTACGCCGTCACGGTCATCGACACCCTTCCGGCCGGGCTGGCCTATTCCTCGGCCAGCGGGTCCCCCGCCGTGGCCGGCCAGAAGGTCACCTGGACCCTGGGAAACCTGGCCTCGGGAGCCTCGGGGAGCCTGACGGTGGTTGGCTTGGTCAATGGTTGCGGAACGAGCCTCATCAACACGGGGGAAGCGGACAGCGGGACACCCCTGAAAGTGGCCACCTCCAACGCGGTCACCACCACCCTGGCGGCCTGCAGTCCCACGCCCACCAACAGCGCCACGCCCACCTCCTCCCTGACCCCCACGAATACGGCCACGCCGACGTCCACCTCCACCCGCACCGGCACTCCCACCAACACCGCGAGCAATACCGCCACCCACACATCGACCATGACGCCGGCAAGTACGGCTACCTCGACCGCGACCAATACAAGGACCAACACCCCCACGGATACCGGAACGAATACACCCACCCCCACGGGGACCGACACCGCTACCCCTACTTTCCCCAATACCGCGACTAACACCCCGACGAATTCCTCCACCCGCACTTCGACAGCCACTTCGACGAATACGCCGACGTTGACATCGACCCATACGGCTACGTCGACGGCCACCGATACATCGACTTTGACGCCGACCAACACGGCCACATCGACGGCGACGAATACGCCAACGCCGACCAACACCCCTACGTCGACATCCACGAACAGCCCCACCGCCACCTCGACCAACAGCCTCACTCCCACCAGCACGCCGACGGATACCTCCACCCATACCCCGACCAGCAGCTATACGCGTACCGATACGTCGACGTCGACGCCGACCAACACGGCCACCCCCACGGCTACCTCAACGTCCACGAACAGCCCCACCGACACCTCGACCAACAGCTTTACTCCCACCAGCACACCAACGGATACCTCGACGAATACGCCCACCAATACCGCCACCGACACCTCAACCAACAGCTTTACCCCCACGAACACACCGACCGATAGTTCCACGGGCACGCCTACCAACAGCGCGACCCCTTCGGCCACGAACAGCAGCACCGCCACCCGCACCGCCAGCGATACACCCACTCTCACGGGGACGAATACGCCGACAGATTCGGCCACTTCAACAATGACGAATACCTCGACGGATTCGATGACCCCAAGCCCGACAAACACCTTCACCGGCACTTCCACCCACACGCCAACCGACACCGCCACTTCAACCATCCCGGACACTCCCACGAAAACCCCCACCCCTACCCCCACCCCGACTTACACCAACAGCGCCACCCCTAGCCCAACCTTTACCTCCACCGATACCGGGACCCCCACTCCGGTTGATACTGGCACGCCCACTTCGACGGATACCCCGACTTTGAGCCCGACCAACACTCCCACCTCAACGCCGACCAATAGCTCCTCCCCGACGGCCACGAATACGCCGACGAACACGGGAACACTCACTCCAATGAATACACTCACCTCGACGCAAACTGACACGCCGACTTTGACTCCGACAAATTCGATGACGTCCAGCGCGACAGCCTCAAGCACCTCCAGCGCCACTTCGACCACAAGTCCCACGGCCACCTGGACCCCCACGTCAACCGAGACCCCGACGGAGACGGATTCGGCCACGCTGACCTCGACGCTTTCCCCCACGGGCACCCTGATGCTTTCCGCGACCTTCACGTTCACCTGCACTCCCACGGCCACCTCCACCGGGTCCCCTTCAGGGCCACCCACCCCCACGCCCGATTGTTCCAATCAAACAGTAAAGATTTACGATGAACGCGGGGAGCTGGTCCGGGTTCTTTGCGGCTTGCTGCCGGGCGTTCCCGCCTCGGTGTCCCAATTCGCCTTTCCCGCCTTCAGCCCCAACCCGGAGGGGGCGGGGGGCACGCTCACCGTCTACGCGGACGGGGTGGTCCTGGCCGTTTGGGACGCCAAGGATAAAAACGGCGCCGTCGTTCCAAACGGCTTTTACCATGTGGTAATCCACCTCCGGCTGGCGGATGGGACGGACCTTCTCCGGGAAAAGGACATCTTCATCCACGACCAGGGTTCAGCGGCTCGGGGTCAATTGACCGTCGAGCCGAACCTCGCGGGGGCGGGGGAACTCGTCCGGATTTTCGCCACCGTGGGGGAGCAACCCGCGGGGGACGGAAGCCAAATCCGGATTTACACCGTGGGCGGGGAATTGGTGAAGACCTTAGCTATGGCCGGCGGCCAATCCATCTGGGATTTGACCACGGGGCGAAACCAACCGGCCGCCTCAGGCCTTTATCTGGTGGTCCTGCGGGCGAGGGACCCGGCGACGGGCGCCCCCGTGACCCAAACCGCCAAAGTGGTCGTGCGGCGTTAAGGGGGCCGCCCAAGGACCACCCAGGTTTTTTTCACGCCTTCCCGATTCACGGTTAAACTGGCCCCGCCATGGAAATCATCCTCCTGCGACTCGACCGCATCGGCGATTTCGCGCTGGGCGTCCCCGCTTTCCGGGCCCTGCGGAAAGCCTATCCCAACGACCGTTTGTCCGTCGTGGTGCCCTCCGCCGTCGCGGAACTGGCCGGGGCCTGTCCCTACTTCGATGAGGTTTACGTCTTCGACGCCCTCTGGCTCCTGCCCGGTTGGAAGCCTTTGGAGCGCTGGCGGTCGGCCTGGAAACTGATCCAATTCCTCCGCCCCAAGAAAGCCGACATGGTGCTCGACTTCCGCTACCAAAGCCGCTTGGACCCCCTCGTGACGGGCCTTTCCGGAGCGAAAGAACGGGTAGGTTATGACTTGGGGTGGGTCAGCCGTTTCCTCACCCAAAAAGTTTCCCAACCGCCGTCCGAACTTCACCAAGTTGACCGGAACCTCCATCTTTTACAGGCCATGGGAGTGATCGGCGCGGACCGGAAGCTCGAGGTCTGGTTCGATGAACATGACAAGAAGGCCGCCTTAGCGCATTTGCCCGCGCAGGAACTCCTGCCGGGCGTTCCCCGGATCGCGATCCATATCGGCGCCGCCACGCCTTCCAAGCGCTGGCGGGAGGAGAGTTTTGAGGTCCTCATTCACGAATTGCACGCCATGACCCAGGCGGACATCCTCCTGCTGGGGTCGGACAAGGACCTGGATTTCGCGCATGATGTGGTGGATGGGTTGGAATGCCCGGTCATCAACTTGGTGGGTAAACTGACCCTCCGCCAGATGGCCGCGCTATTGGCCCATTGCCGGGTTTTCATCGGATGCGACTCCGGCGCTACCCACATCGCGGCGGCTACAGGAATCCCTGTGGTGAGCCTCTTCTCGGCCGCCAACGAGGTGGAGGTTTGGAAGCCCTTAGGCGCCAAGGTGAAGGTCCTAACCCACCATCCCACCTGCTCACCCTGCCGGAGCTACGAGTGCAAAAGGGACGACGGCTATTTTTGCATGGCAGAAATCAAGGTGGAGGATGTGGTAGAGGAAGTGAAGGCGTTTTTGTAAAGGGGTTGAGGTGGAAACGGTTGAGTCCAAATGGAAACGCGAAGAATTGATCGCGCGATTGAAAAAGAATTGCGACCATGGATTTTTTCGCCTTCTCGGTTCCAAGATTGTTCTCGGAAATTTCCGTGGGAACAAATTCCCGCTGAATGTCAGGGTTGGCATGCAAGGGCAGGCGGGAACGCCAAGGGACATTTTTTATGGGGAGGTTTTGGAAACGCCAACGGGTTCCCGAATCGTCGGTGAGTTTAAAGTATCTCCTGTCTTAAGATATGGGGTTTACTTTTTGACTTTTGCGTTGGTGGGTTCTGTTTTATTCATTATTTTTCTCATGATAAAAGATAAGGTGCGAGATCCGTTTTTTTGGATCTTTGCGCCGCTGTTTGTGATCGTCTTTTTTTGGATTGGCAGGCATAACTTGAAAGGCGGAACACTATCCTACCCTTACATCATTGAGTTCTTGAACAAGTGCGCTTCGGATGAGATGAATCCAGATATGAAGTAGTTTTTAAACTAACAACAACTCATCGTCCTGGGTGAGGAAGCGCCACTTGCCCGATTCCACGTCCAGGTTGAGCCCGCCGATCCGGATCCGCTTCAACTCCAGCACCTTCAAGGCTGTGCCAAATTTGGTGTCCTTCAAACTCCCGAAAAGTCGCCGGATGTGGCGGTTCTTGCCCTCGTCCAAGACCACTTCCAGTTTGGTCTTGTGACCGGCGCCGCCCGTGATGGTGACTTGGAAAGCTTTTAGGACATCCCCGGTGTTTTCCACGCCCTTGAGGGCCTTTTGGATATGGGCCTCCGTCACCAGCCCCCTTATCCAAACCTCATAGGTCTTGCGGCATCCGCCGGGTTTCGTGAGCTGGTCGGCCAGCTTGTCGTTGCGGGTGAAGAGCAGGAGGCCCTTGGAGTCCAGGTCCAGCCGGCCCACGGGTTTCCAGTTGTTCTCGTAGGCCCATTCGGGCAGGAGGGCATAAACCGTCTTGCGGTCTTTCTCATCCGATCGAGTGACCACGTAGCCCTTGGGTTTGTTGAGCATAAGGAGCTTATGGTTGGGGGAAGGATTCTGTTCGGTGCTCATTCTTGCTTATCCAATGTTAAGGATTGGAAGGCCTTCTCGGCGGCGTCTTGCCCCGCGGCGATGCAGTCGGGAATGCCCACGCCCTTCAGGCCATTGCCTGCCAAGTAAAGGCCTGTGGTCTCAGCGGCCTTATTTTCCAGCCGGGTGACCTGGCTCAAGTGGCCGGGCCGGAAATAGGACATAGAAGCGTTGTAAGTGGCCAGATGGGTCACGACTGGCTCTCCCCGCAGGCCCAGGATAGGTTTCAATTCCGCCAGCACTTTTTCGGCCACTGCTTTCTCGCCCTCGGTCTTGATGTGTCCCGCCGCCTCCGGCCCAAGGAAGGCCCGAAGCAACACCGACCCTTCCGGCGCGCGACCCTCAAATTTTTGGCTGGCGAAGGTACAACCCACCAGGAGTTTTTTCTCGCGGGCGGGGACAACGAAACCAAACCCGTTCAAGGGGTGACCTACATCCTCCCGTCTGAACCCCAAATTGAGCGTCGCCGAGTCATGGGCTGGAATGGCGCCGAGCAATTTGTCCCATTCCCCGTCCAGGGGAACGAGAAGTGACCGCATCTTATTGGGCTGGATAGCCAGGATGACCGCGTCGGCCTGGTGGGTTTTGTTATTGGCGGTGATTTCCCAAATACCCTGGGAGGTGGGTTTTAAGCCGCTCACGGGGTTATTGAGGCTCAAGGATTGGGCTGGAATTTTGGAGGCCAAAGCGTCCCCCAGGATCTGCACGCCCTTCTTGAAGCTGACGAAGAGGGAATAGCGGGCCCCGGAAACCTGGGCCTGGGAATTCAGACGTCTCGCCGCCAAGGCTTTCAGGAGGGAGCGGTACTTGAGCTCCATTTCCTTGAAGCGGGGAACGCAGGCCGCCACGCTCAAGTCCTCGGGATCGGCGTTGTAAACGCCGCCAATCAGGGGTTGGGCGAGGTTGTCCAACACTTCCCGCCCCAGCCGTCGCCGCACAAAAGCGCCGATGCTCTCGTCCTGGGGATCCTGGCGCACCTTGACGAAAGGTTCGAAGGCCGCGCGAAGCTTGCCCAGGGGCGAAAGAAGGGGGGTGGTCATCAAGGGCATGAGGCGGGAGGGGGCCAGCATATAAAAGCCCTCGGGGATGGGGTGAAGGCTGCCGCCTTTGAGGATATAGGACTGCTTTATATTGGGGTTGGTCTTGATGATCTGGTCTTCCAGGCCCAATTTCTTGCAAAGCTCGAGCCCCGCCGGTTTCTCGGTGATGAAGCAGTCCGGGCCCTCTTCCATCAGGAAACCATTTTTTTCCACGGTGCTCAGGGTACCCCCGGCCTTTGGGCCGGCGTCCAAAACGCTCAACTCAACGGGGATCTGTTTTTCCTTGGAAAGTTCCAGCAGGCGGTGGCCGGCGGAGAGGCCGGACACGCCGGCACCGACGATGGTTACATGTAGAGGGCTCATTGAAAATCCTTAAAGAGTTGAACCACAGAGTACACGGAGGTCACGGAGTAAGGCAAAAGGATAAGGGGTTAACAAAGATATTCTTGTTTTAAACTCTGTGTACTTTGTGAACTCTGTGGTTAGAGATTGTTTTGCGCTTCTTCCACCAATGAGGCCAGCATGGCGATGAAGGATGGATGGGTGCCCACCGTTTTGGCCCGCACCATGTGCAGGCCTTTCCACTTGGCTTTGTCGGCGGCCAGGACGTCAATGTCGTAGAGCACCTCCACGTGGTCCACCAAAAAGCCGATAGGGGCCACCACGCAGGCGGAAAGCGTCTCGTAGGTGCGCTGATTGATGAAAGCCGTCAGGTCCGGCTCCAGCCAAGCTTCCTCAGGTCGTCCGCTGCGGCTGGTGAAGGCCGTCTGGTAGTAGGGCATCCCCACCCTCTGGCAGACCAGGTGGGCGGTCTCGTCGAACTGCCGGTTATAGGGGGATTCCTGCGCCATTTTGCGGGGGATGGAGTGGGCCGTGAAGATGAGCTCAGCCCGGTGCCGGGCCTTTTCCTCGGCGGTCAATTGGGCGTAGGCGTCGTTCACCCGCTGGGCAAGGGCGTGGATAAAGCCGGTGCGGTTGTGCCACTCGGGAGCGTAGGTGACCTGGGGGACCGGCAGGCCCTTGGCTTTGATTCCCGCCAAAGCCTCGTCCACCTTGGAAACGTATTTGTCATAGGAGGCGGGGCTTCGCTGGGGCGCCATGACGATGGCGAAGAGGTTGGTTTTGCCCTCGCGGGAAAGCTTTTCAAGAACATCGGCGATGCGGGGGTTGGCGTGGGCGAAACCGACCGCCACCGGCAGGTCGATTGACCTAGCCTGGAGCAATTTCTGGAGGGCCTCGGCCTGTTCCTTCGTCAATTTGTTATAAGGGGAAGTCCCGCCGATTTTCTCGTATTGCTTGGCGACCAATTGGAGCCGCTCCGGCGGGATGTTCTTGCCGCGGGTGACATCCTCAAGAAAAGGAACAACGTCCTCAGGTTTTTCGGGTCCGCCGAAGCCGATGAGTAGGACAGCGTCGAAAGAACTCAAGGCATAACCTTTTCACCGCCAAGGCGCCAAGGCGCCAAGTAAGGCAATGGGAACAAACATGTGCCTAAAGGGAAGTAAACATGTTTTGGGCGGATGTTTAACATTTTTTTCTTTCTTGGCGCCTTAGGGTGTTCGCGGTGAATTTAGGTCTTCCATTCCTTGACGGTTTGGATGAGCGCCAGGGCGTTCTCCACCGGGGTCTGGGGCAGGATGCCATGGCCCAGGTTGAAAATGTGGCCCGGCTTGCCGCCTGCCAGGCGCAGGATGCGCTCGGCCTCCACCTTGATGGCGTTGGAATCGCTCAAAAGAATTTCCGGATTCATGTTGCCCTGGATCGCCACATCCCCCAGCTTCTTCCAGGCCTTGTCCAGGTCCACCCGCCAGTCCACCCCCACGACCGTCGCGCCCATTTGCTTGATAAAGGGGAAGAAGGGCTCGGTTTGGGTGCCGAAGTAAATGACCGGCACGCCCGGCCGCAGGGCGTGGATAAGGTTTTTCAGGTAGGGCAGGACCAGCCTTTGGAACTCCTCGGGGGTCAGGATTCCCACCCAGGAGTCGAAGATTTGCACGGCCTGGGCCCCCGCCACGATCTGGGCGTTCAGGTAGGATGCGGTGGAAACGACCAGATTGTTCATGAGGGCGTCCCAAGTCTTGATATCCCCCAGCAAGGAACGGGTATGGAAGTAATCCCTCGAGCCGCCGCCTTCCATTAGATAAGAAGCCAAGGTGAAGGGGGCTCCCGCGAAACCGATCAAGGGGATATCGGGCTTCAAAGTGCCGCGGATGGTCCGAACCGCCTGCATGACGTAAGGCAGGTCGGAGGCCCCGTCCACGGGCCTGATCCGGTCCAAGTCGGCGGAGGACCGGAAGGGGTTCTTGATCACCGGCCCGCTGTCGTTGAACTCCAACTGGAAACCCATGGGCTCGGTGATGAGCAGGATGTCCGCGAAGAGGATGGCCGCGTCGGCGCCCAGGGTTTCCTGCGCGTGCACGGTCACCTCGGCGGCGAGATCCGGCGTCTTGCAGAGGTCCAGGAAGGACACCATGGCGCGGATTTGGCGGTAGCCCGGCAGGTAGCGGCCGGCTTGGCGCATGATCCAGATGGGTGTGCGCTCGGTGGGTTCCTTGCGGCAGGCCTTGAGGAAGAGGCAGTCCTTCAGGGCCACGGGCGGCTTGGGAGGGGCGACGGCCGTCACGGTGGCGCTCCCGCCGGATTGGATGGTTTGCGACATCTTCTTGGCGCAAAGGCCCACCGCCTGCTCGGCGGCCGCCTTGACCAGGAAGCCCATCTTGGGGTGCTCGGGCTCGAAGTCGGGCGTTACGCCGTATTCCTTGAGCGCTTCGCTGGTGACCGCGCCGATGGAACCCACCACGATGCGCCCAAAGGCCTCCCGCAAGTGGTGCTCCATCCGCATTTCCCGGGCGACCTGGAAAACATGGTGCGCTTGCTGGGCGCTGGTGAAGAGGGCGACCTGGGTTTCCCCTTCCACGATGGCGGCAATGAGATCCTTGAGGGGTTGGATATTCTCCGGCAGGGCCCATTTGTAAACGGGAAAGGCCAGGATTGCCTTGGCGCCCCTTTCCTGGAGTCCCTCGATGAACTGCGGGTTGGGTTGGCCGTATTCCTGCACGGCGATGTTCAACTTCTTGACGGATTTGTAGAGGTCGAGGGTGGACAACACCTCCCGCCAGGTGTTGGGTTCCGGCACGGTGACCGAGGCCTTGAGCCCGTAATCCACCAGGGCCTTGGCCGGTTTGGGGCCGCGTGCCACGAGGGTGAGGTGCTTGAAGGCCTTCTGGATGCGGCTCTTGGCGTACTGGGTTTCCAGCGCTTGGAAGAGGGTGCGGGTGCCGCCACCGGTCATGAGGACCAGGATGTCCACGGCGCCTTGCTGGAGGGCGTCGAAGAAGGCGAAGGCCTGCTTGTTTTGGGACAAAGGGACTTCGCGCATGGAGGGGGCCACCCGGGGGATTCCCCCGTGCTTGGCGATGAGCTTTTCCATGTCAGGGGCCATGCGGCTCTCGAAGGCCGCGACGGTGAGGCCTTCCAATCCCTTACTGTCGTCGTCTTGGGAAGCGGGGGTCATTCCACTTTTCCTTCGGAAAGGATCATTCGGAACAGGCAGTATAAATTTGAGAAAAGGGGAAATCCAGGGAACTCATGATGTCTTTGGTGCTTTGAATTTTGATGACTTTGCCGGGCATATTCTCAAAAATAAGGCATGAGCGCCAAAGACGATTTTCCAGCTTGGCTTCACCAACCCCTCCTTTACTTTCTCGTTTGGACCTTCGCATTAGGTTTGCTTTCTTATGGTTCCTTGCTCTTGCAAACCCAATTATGGCTGGGATTGTTCGGAATCGGGTTGCCGGCCCTGCTTTATCTCAAGTCGTTTTCCGGGGTTCCCTTGGAAAGATCACGCGTTCCAGGTTCGATCGGACTTTCCCCGTGGCTTGGGGGAATCGCCTTCCTCTTTGCCGTGTTGCTTCGTTTTTACCGGTTGACGGACCTGAGCCTTTGGCCCAACCAGGATGACGGCAATTACGCTTTCGATGGAGTGGAGTTGGCCCGGAAGTGGGACACGGTCTTTTTTTACAGCGCGGGCGAAGTGCCCCCGCTTTTCCGATGGCTGGAGGGGTTCTATTTCAAGGCGGTTCCGCCCTCACTCTTCACCCTCTGGTTCCTCCCCGCGATTTTATCTGTGGCGACGGTGCCTGTGGGTTATTGGGCGGCCCGCCAGTATTTTTCCAAGTCATTCTCCCTGGTGTGTCTGGTGCTTCTTGCCACCGGATTTTGGCCGGCTTATTTGGGCCGTTTTTGTATGGAAAAAGTATTCCTGCTTTTTTGGGAATTCCTCGCTTTAGGGTTGCTGGGGAAGTTCCTGAAAACGCCGGGAGTAGACCGGGCGGTGGCCCTCGGCGCGGCGGTGGCGGGCGGTTTTTATGTTTTTGCCCCGCCTTGGTCGGCGGTAGCCCTGGCTATTGCCTTGGCGGTAGCGGGTTGGTCCCTTCGAGACCGCCGGGCACGCCAAAGGCCCTTGGGGGCTTTTCTTTTCGGGCTGGCCCTGGTTTTCGCCCCCTTTATTTATGAGGCGATCCTCCAGGGTTACGGAGTCCACATCCGCACCCTCTGGGAAGGGGGAGCGGGATTCTCACCTTTCGGACGTTTGAATCTGGGCTTCCATTATTTAAGGGAAATTTTTTTCGGAAATGACCTGGACGGATTTGTTTATGGGCCCTTCTGGGGCGGACTCTTGAACCCCTTGCGCGGGGCCGCCTGCCTCTTGGGGGCGGTTGAGATTGTCCGGAACCGGAGATCGCCCGCGGCAGTTTGGTGGCTGGGAGCTTTCCTGCTGTTCCTGATTCCTGGAATCGCATCCCATGATGTCGAGATGATGCGGGTGTTGACCGTCATTCCCTTATTGGTCGTGGCAACGGCGATGGGCTTTACCGTCTTGGCCGATGGGTTCAAACCCGCCTTGGCCAAATCCCTCTTGCTGGGGTTGCTCCTGGTTTCTGCGGGACTGGATTTTTACCACTTGGCCGTTCCTTACGCCGCCTTTTGGCGGTCGCCCCAGGCCTTCGTCCATTCCCTCAAATCCGAGGAGTCCTATAACGCCTACAAGATCTTGAGCGCCAAGGCCGCGCAGGAAGGACCGGGACTTCTCTTTTTCGATTTTGTCCCGGTTCCACTGGACCAAACCCTTTTTATCGCTTGTGAACCTTTTGACGCGGCCTCGAATCCCGTCCTCAAGAACCGCCCGGCGGCTTGGATGGCCTTCGTGACCAACGTCAATTACAGGCCGTTCCTGGAGAAGCGTTTTCCGATGGCCCAGTGGATTCAGCTGGGCACACAAAAAATGCCCTGGGATGGGGAGTTGATGCTCGGAATCCTGCCCATTGACGCTTCCGCCCGCGCCGCGGCGGACCTTTGGCTTAAGTGCCAGCCGTCGTTCCACGAGGTGACGAAACAACTGGTGCGGTTGCCTGAGGGAAAATCCCGTGAAAAAATACTGGAAAATTTTTCGAGGGAACAGGTGGTGATGGGAGGCGACCCTTTCCTCCTTTCGGTTTCGGGGGAAATTCTTTATTTCAACCATAGCGCGGATGGGAAATTCCAAGAGTCGCTGGTGGACCTCGGGGGGATCATGGACAAGGGCTATCCGGCGGCGCACCTCTTCAATGAATTGGGCGGGCTTCTTTATTACATGAAGGATATTAATGGGGCGAAGAAGGCTTTCCTCAAAGCGGTTCAGTTGGGGGGGAGTCACACGTTGGCGCGGGAAAACCTGGGACAGTTGGAGGGGAAACCCCGATGAGAAAACCCGTGTTGTTGCTGGCCAAGGGATTAGGATTAGGGTTCGGGGTGGGCATGTGCCTCGCCGCCGGAGTGGGGCTGATTTACCGCGCAGTTCATAGCGGCCAGCAAGATTTTTCCATGGGCCATGTGGCCCTCTACCTGTTCATTGTCGGCGGGTTGATGGGGACGGTGGGGGGGTGGTGTTTCGCCCTTCAATTGATCCTAGGCAACCTATTGGGAAGCCTGTTTATGAAAATCGCAGAGCTGGTACCGGTGCCAGCCCAAGCCGTGGGTGAGGAGTGGGCGAAGAAGATGGAAAGTTTTTTCCGGGAAGTGATCGAGCCCTTTCCCGGTTTCTTCCGCAAGTTCATCGAATGGATTTTCATCCTGCGGTTCGAGGATTACGGGCGCATCAACCGGGCGGTGGAAAAGGCGAGGAACAAGGGCCAGGATAAGGCGGGAACGTCGCAATGGATGCTCATGGTCATCCTGCATTACCTGCTGGAGCCTCTTTGGCTCCTCTTTTACGCGGCCTATGCTATCCTCTTTTTGATCAGTTGCGTTTTTTGGAGCTTCGCGTTTATTCGATAACACCGAGTGAACCACAGAGGGCTCAGAGTACTCAGGGAAAGACTAAGTCTTCATCGAAATTCGTTTTCCTGGGTTCTCTGGGTTCCCTGAGGTGAAAAAGGTTATAAATGCCCGATCAATACCAAAAATGGAAATCGCTCCAATCCCACTGGGATGACGACGAGTTCCTAAAGTCCCTAACCCCTTTAATGAAGCTCCGCTACCGCAGGCTGGACGAGAGGGTCGGGGAGATTTTCGAGGATCAATTCAAAGGCACGCCTAAACCGTTTCTGCTGGATGTGGGCTGCGGCCGGGCGGAGTTCGCGGCCTTCTTGCGGGAAAGATGGAGGGATGTCCCGAGTAACCAGAGCGATGTCTGGAACTACCTGGGCGTCGAGCCTTCCGCCGAACAATTGAGGCAAAGGGATATACCCCATATGGGTTTGGGCTTTATCCAGGCCACGGCGGAACAGCTCCCCCTGCAGGATATGCTGGCGCATGGGGTCTTAATCAAAGAGGCCATCGACCATTGTTTCGACCCGTCGAAGGTGTTCGCCCAAGCCAAACGGCTCTTGAAACCCGGGGGCGTACTCGTGGTGACGGTGACCAACGACAAATCCTACTTCAAACGGCTCCTGCCTTTCGTCAACCGCGCCCGAAAAGCGGGACAAACCGACCATCTTTTCTTTTTCGGGCCTGACGACCTTCGGAAACTGGCCGAGGAGTCCAAGTTTGACAGGGTTTCAGTCGAAACCTATAATTACCTGAAATTACCGAGAGTTTTTGAGCAGGTCCTAAGCCTTTTCGGGACGTCTTTAAACCGCGCTTTATTGAACCTCACGGATTTGATCGGAAAAGTTCTTCTCCCTGGTTTGGGCGGGGGGATCATCCTAAAAGCTTTTAAAAAATAAATTAATAGCTGTCATTGCGAGGAATGCCCGCCGAATAGGCGGGTGGTCATGACGAAGCAACCTCAGTTTAGAAAAGCCGTTTGGACGAATGGGAAACTACGGCGCCCCCCCATGAACTGGGATTGCTTCGCCTCGCAATTCGAGTCTCGCAATGACATATAGGCAAATGGAAAGGAAACACGTGATTTCTCAAGAATTGCTCAACATCCTGATCTGCCCGGCTTGCGGATCGGCCTTGCGGGAGAAGGAAAACGCCCTGGAATGCACCGCCTGCAAGAACCGTTACCCCATCGAGAACGGAATCCCTGTCCTTTTAGTGGACCGTGCCGAAAAACCTAAAACCAAGTAACCACCAAGGCACCAAGGGCACCAAGAAAGGCTCTTTCGGTGACCTCGAAAACTAAAAAAAATCTCCGCGTAGGTATCGACGCCCGGCTGGCCTACCGCCGAGGTGTGGGGACCTACACCGCCAACCTCATCCTGGCCCTCTCGAAGATCGACCGCCGCGACGAGTATTTCATTTTCAACGCCCCCAAGGACCTCAAAGACGCCGTCACCAACCCCCGGTTCCATTGGGTGAAGGTCGGTTTCACCAACGCCGCTTATTATGAGCAGGTCCTCCTGCCCTGGGCCGCCAGGCGGCAGAAGGTGGACCTTTTGCACTACGTGGATAATTCCGCCAGCGCCACCATTGATATCCCCTTTGTGCTGACCCTTCACGACACCATGCACACCCGCTCCCTTTGGGAGGTCCGGCCCAAGCCGACCTTCCGCCAAAGGATGATCCACCGCTATAAGCAATGGGCCATACCCCGCTCCGTCCCCAAGGCCCAGGCCATCCTGACGGTGTCGGAGTTCTCCAAGGAACAAATCCTCCGGAACATGGGGGTGCCGAAGGAGAAGGTTTTCGCCATTCCGGAGGGAGTGGACTTGAGGGTGTTCCAAAAGAGCGCCAAAAGGGCCACGAACCTGTTCAAGATTTTGGTGCATGGAGCCGCCGACAACCGCAAGAACATCCCTAACATCCTCAAGGCGGCCCGGTTGCTGGCCGACGAACTAAGGAATTTCCAATTGGTCATCATTGGGATGGACCAGGATGAGTTGAATTGCACGACCTACCTCCAGGAAGTGGAGGCCCTTAAGCTGGCGCGGTATGTGGAGTGGATGGGAAATATCCCCAATGAGATGGTCGGGTCGATCTACCACGAGGTGGACCTCTTCCTGTATCCCTCGCGACTGGAAGGCTTCGGCCTGCCCGTGCTGGAGGCTTTCGCCTCCGGTGTGCCGGTCATCACCTCCAACACGACCTCCCTGCCGGAAGTGGCGGGCAAAGCGGCCTTTCTGGTGAACCCCGAGGACCCGGCCGCGATGGCCCAGGCCATGCGGCGCATGATGGACAGCAAGGTTCTCCGGAAAAAATACATCCGCTTGGGTTTGCAAAGGGCCAAGCAGTTCAGTTGGGAGAAGACGGCCAAGCAGACGTTAAAGGTTTATGAGGGAGTCCTCGTTTGAAGACCTTCCCGACGTTTTTTTTGCTGGCGGCCAATTTCGCTTCCTGCTTTTACCTGCTTAAAACGGTGGGCGCGGCGGCGAACGATGACTTTCTTTTTTTGGCTTCCGCGGCGGTATGCTTCCTTGCCCTGATTAGCCTTGAGACCCTCGTTTTGACCGCATGGACGGGCCAAAAGGATTGGGGGGCGGGTTTCCAAGGCGTGTCCCTCACGCACCTGCCTTGGTTCCTGGGATGGAGCCTGCCTTGGGTGATCGCCCGCCACTTGCCCCCACCCCACGATTTTGATCTCCGCAAAGAGGAGATTCTCCTGGGCTTGATCCTCGTCACCCATTTGTTCCTTTACGCCCGGTTGTTGCTCAAAAATGCCAAGAAGAAGGGTTGGCCTGAGTCCAAGATTTTCCTATGGGTGGCGCTTTTTCTCTTTCCGGGCGCGACCCTGTGGACGGCCTCGGTCTGTGACTTGAGCGGGGACGAACCCCATTACCTCTTGATGGCCTACAGCCTGGTCCACGACCACGACCTGGACCTGTCCAACAACTACCAAAACAAGGACTACGAACAGTTTTACCACCGGGGGGAACTGGTGCCCCAGCCGTTGGAGCATGTGGAGGGCGGCCGGCGATACAGCCACCACCCTTTAGGGCCGGTGCTCCTGATCCTGCCCGGGTTCGCCTTGTTCGGGCGGCTCGGAGCGGCGCTCACCATGGCGATTTTGGCGGCCCTGGCCCTTTACCTGACCCTGCGGGTGATCGAGGAATCGGGCGGCGAAGGCTGGCCGGTCCACGCCACCGGGATCGTGGGACTTTTCTCCAGCCCCCTTCTGTTGTTCTCCGGGCTCATCTACCCGGAAATTCCGACGGCCTTCCTGGTGGCTTTAAGCCTGCTTTTATTCTCAAGGAAGAATTGGCTGG
>DATKOC010000051.1:0-3724 GCA_035524855.1 bacterium | reverse complement strand
GAAAAACAAGCGCTTCGATAGCTGATATTCATTGTCCAATCCGGGTCCCCAGGTTGGAGGATTAAAATTTGCCCTGAGTAAGCGAAGCGCATCGAAGGGGTCCCCGTCGTGGACAACCCTATTCGTTTATTCAAACAGATCTGAATGCGTTCCGGTTCTTTCAAAAATGATCTCGTTTCCGGAAAGCTTGTAAATCAAAAGCCAATCAGGTTCCAGATGGCATTCCCAACGGTCCTTGTAATTCCCAGAAAGTTTATGATTCCTCAACCGAACGTCCAAAACACTCTGGGCAATCAAATGATTGGCGACTTCCTTGAACTTTTCAACCGGTTTGCCGCGCCGAAGCATTAACTTAAGGTCTTTTTGAAATTGATTGGTGTAGGAAGGATTGAGCATTAGATGCCGAGTTTACGAAACATATCCTCGGAATTCTTGGCCCGCACCAGATGATGCCCCTTATCCGTAGACTTGAAAACAGCCTTCGTTTTCGCATTAGGCAGGGCGACTTCGAAAGGCAACCCGCGTCTCAAGAGAATTTGACTATAAAAGATGGAAATGGCCTGGCTGGCCGTAAGCCCCAGTTGGTGCAACAATTTTTCCGTATCGGCTTTCAAGTGTGGTTCCAACCGCGCGCGCACCGTCGCTTCTTTTGCCATATCGAGCCCCCTTTATCGGACTAAAGGAATTGTAGCACAATCGGGCCACATATTCAAGACCCTTGAAATTGTCCACGGCGAGTCCCCGCCGTGGACAATTTCAATGCATATGTTTCACAACCCAATCCACCAGGAGCCTCATGGCTTCGGGCGCGAGGGTCTCCGGATGGGGCACCGCTTCCGTGGGCGAACCCGTTTTGCATTGTTGGAGGGCGTGGTTCAAACCCGGAAAGGCCTTGAGGGTATAGTCCGGATTATGGCCCTCTTTCAATGCGTCCCCGATGGCGTCCAAATTCTCCGGCCAAGCCGCGTAGGCGTCCTTTTCTCCATTCATGGCCAGGACAGGGCATCTTACTTTTCGGAAGTTTTCCTGGGGATCGATGCCGATCCGGCTGCGGTACCAGGGTGAAAGCGCCTTCGCCTTAACCGCTTCCACCGTTTCCCCCCCGAAGACAAACAGCCCTTTTCGTTTTTCCTCCTCTCCCAACCCCGAAAACCCGTCCTTTAAAATTTCATCCAATTTTTTCCCGGTCAGGAGATTGTCTTGATTGGAGCGGATGACCTCCTCGGCATCCCTGGTCATTCGAACTAAAACCTCGATGGTTTTTGGTTCCGCCCCCATAGCGGCGGCCTTATGGGCGATATACAGGTCCCTTCCCTTGGCGCCCCCCAAACCCGGCGCCCCCATGACCACGATAAAGCTCACATCCTTGGATTCGGCGGCGGCCATGGGAGCGATCAAGCCACCTTCGCTGTGGCCGATCATTCCCACCTTTCGGGGATTAATCTCGGAAAGCTGCCGGAGATACTTGATCCCGGCCAGGGCGTCTTTCTCAAAATCCTGGCAGGTGGCCGTCTTGAAATCGCCGGTGGAACCGCCTGACCCGCGTTTGTCGTAGCAGAGGGAAGCCACTCCCTTTCGGGCCAGGGCCTGGGCCACGAGGAGGAAAAAGGGCCCGCGTAGGTTGGGGCCTGACCCCGCGATTAGAAGGGCGGCCGGGAATGGGCCCTTCCCTTCCGGCAAGGTCAAGGTCCCCGCCAAAGTTACCCCAGCGTCAGGATTCACGAAGGTGACTTCTTTTTCACTTCCGGGAAAAGAAGGGGTTGGCGAGGGTCGGGGCTCTGGAGTCGGAGCAATGGCCGGCGGCGGGGGGATTTCGTCACCCCCCCAAGAACTGCTTCCCAACCACAAAAAACTTAAACCAAGGATAAATAGGGGAAAGAATTTGTTCAGAGCCGGATATTTCCCGTGAAGGTTTCTCAAGTTACCACTCCGCCGTGGACAGGTTTCAACAGAACCTATGTTTTGTCTATTTCAAAACCGCGAATTTTTGGAGGGGTAGTTTGGTGACTTTGCCGGTGGTTTTGTCCTCGACGTTGGCCTGGAAGTAGTAAATGCCCTCGGACAACTTTTTGGGGTTCCAGAGGATATCGAAGAAGGTCCCACCCTCTTTTTGAAGCATCAGGATGGGGTCGAAAAAACGGTTGTGGATGTAAATTTTGACCTTGCAGGGGCCGGGCGCCATGACCCGGAAGGTCAGTTTCTTTCCTGTCTTGACGGGGTTGGGGATGGCAGTGACGTTGACCGCGCTCATCCCCGCCAACGGCGTTGTTTCGGCAAAAACCGAAGATGAAGAGGCCAAAATGTTCGCGCAGATGACCGCGGATAAACACAAATAGCGAAACCCGCTTAAATTTAAAATTAAAAATTCAAAATTCATAATTGCCTTTACCCAGTCGCTTTGACGGCCGCGGTAAGGGTTTGCGAGTTCTCGACGTTCGTCACCATGTTGTTCTTGTCGATCTTGCGCACCATCGTGCCGTAAACCTTGCCGGGACCAACCTCGACCCAAACCCGGAAGCCCCGAAGATTGGCCGCGGTGACCGTTTTGATCCAATCCACCGGGGTTGAGTACTGCTTAATTAAGACGTCCCGGACCATCTCAATGGTTCCAATGTATTCGCCGTCGGAACTGCGCAATAGTGTGATCTTCGGATGCTTGATTTGCAGCCCCGCCAGGCATTCGTTCAAAAGCGTGTTCAACGCGGGCTCCAATTCGGCGGCTTTGGCGCTGAAGAGGGGGCCGCGCGGAAGCTGGGGGTTGGTCCGAAGGTCCTTGATTCCCTGCAGTTCGGTTTGGAGGGATTGAATGGCCTCCGTGGGGCCATAAATAATGAAGGTATCGGGGGCCAGGTAATGGGTGATGATCAATTCCCCCTCTTCCCGGGTCAAAAGGGGCTGTAACTTCTCCAGGGTGACTCCGGTCAGGGAAAGGGCCGCCCCCCCGTGCTTTTGCGCGAAAGCCTCAATGAGCTTGGCCCGGCCCACGACAAATTGGAGGGCGTTGGGGTAAGGCAGGCACTCGGCGCAGACCAGGGCGGCGACCTCGCCCACCCCGATGCCGGTCAAGAGTTCGGGTTTCCGGCGGCTTTTGACCAGCGGGTCGAAGAAGGCCACGTCATTGACGAAAGTGATGACCTGGGAGTTCGAAAGCTTGTCCTGCTCTTCCTTGGGGCCGAGGAAACAGGTCTTGGCCAGCTTGAGCCCCAGGAGCTTCTCGGCCTTGTCGAAGTATTCCCGCACCGACATGGACTTGGCGTAGAAGTCCTTGCCCATACCGACATAGTGGGAGCCTTCGTTGGGGAAAATCGCGGCGATTCGGGCCATAGGCATCCTCGCGGAATGAGTTTTGAATTTTGAGTCCTAAGTTCTGAGTAAATGAAATTTTCAATTCGGCGCTCAAATTGAAAATAACAAAATTCAACATTAAGAATTCAAAATTTCAGTTCGAGGCACAGCATTCTAACACAGGCTTATTTAATGTCGTCGGCCGTTTAAAAACTGCTCGACCGTCGTTCGGTCCGGCGCGTTGGGAACCAGCGTCAAGTATTGTTGGAACATTTGCGCGGCGTAATCCGGCTGGTTTTGCATGTAAAGGTAGCCCAGGTTCCGGTAGGCGTCCGGCGAGTTGGGGTCCAACCGCCGCACGGTCTCCCATTGCTGGATGGAACCCCCGATATTCCCCGCCTGGTAATACTCATAACCCAGGTGCCGGTAGGCCTCCACG
>DATKOC010000050.1:0-15958 GCA_035524855.1 bacterium | reverse complement strand
CCCACTCCGACTTATACCGCTACTCCAACCCTAACCCCCACGAACACCTCCACTCCCCCGCCGACAGCCACCTTCACCCCAACTCCCGTGGGGTTCCACATCTGGCCCAATCCCTTCAACCCCAATTACGCCAACGACCGGCTCCTCAAGGCCTACCTTGCGCCTCCCAATAGCCGCTTGGAAATCTATACGGTTTCAGGGGAATTGGTAAGGTCCATTCCGGAGGTTGGCGGGACAATCCTTTGGGAAGGCAAGAACAACTATAATGTGTATGTTTCCACCGGCACTTATTATTATGTGGTCCGGGACAAGGGCGACAAAGCCCTTTATACGGGCAAGCTGTTAGTCATCATGGATCATTAACCTTATTTTGAGGAAGACTATGTTGAAGCAAAGCCTCCCATCTTTTTTGCGTTTTTTCCTTCCCTTGCTCCTGGCCGCCTGCGCCTTGCCTTTTTCCGCCTCGGCCCAAGTCGACGGGGCGGGGAGCACCAGCACGAACTTCCAAAAAATCGGCATGGGCGCCCGCGGGGTGGCCATGGGCGAGGCTTTCGCCTCGGTGGCCGACGACGCCACGGCGGTTTTCTGGAACCCGGCGGGCCTCATCCTGGCCAAGGGCACCCAGTTTTCCCTCACCCACGGCGAGTGGATGGTCGGGGTGACCCACGAGTTCTTCGCCTTCAGCCAAAACATCGATCGGGACGGCGCCTTCGGCATGAGCTTGGGTTACCTGGGCACCGGAGAGTTCCCGAGCGCCCTGGAGATCCCCGGACAGCCCATCCAAAGCTCCTACGGCGGCGTGGGTCCCAACATCAGCGCCTCCGATTATGTCGGCACTTTGGCCTACGCCCAGCGCCTGGGCAACTGGTTCGGTGGAGACTTCTTCCAACGGTCCTTCCTGGGGGTTGAGGCCACCCTGGTCGGGCAAAACGTGGTGAACGTGGGCAACACGGGGTTGGCCTTCAACGCCGGCTATATGTATGAGATCAGCAAGAAGCAGTTCTACGTGGGCGCGGTTGTCTACAACGTGGGGACCCAGTTCCCAGCCACCGTCGTTTCCAACGGCGTGACGGCGGTACAGGACTTCTCCCAGCCCATCATCTACAAGTTCGGCGGCAACTACCAGGCGCACAGCCTCCTGATGAAGAAGGACCGCAACATCCTGGCCCTGGAGACGGACGGGCACATCGACACCGGCATGAAGTTCGACATCGGCGACGAGTACCGCATGAAGTTCGGGCGAAACAGCGCCTCGCTCCGCGTGGGATACCGCACCGGCAGCGACCTGGGAGCCGTGGCGGGCCTGACCAGCGGCGTGGGGGTCTCCCACCGCTTCGATGATTTCGAGGCCAGCCTCGACTACGCTTTCGTTCCCTACGGGGTGCTGGGCGACAGCCACCGGGTTTCCCTCAACGTGGTCATCGGCGGCCCGTTGACCATCCCCGAGGCCTACGTGAACGCGCCCCCCTCCTTCGTCCTGGACCAGCAGAACCTGAAGGTCAGTTTCGCCACCAAGAGCGAGGAACCCATCGCCGGCTATAAAGCCACTTTGTTGGACCCCAACGGCAACGTGGTGAAAACCTTCTCGGGAAAGGGGGCTCCCCCCGCCAATTTCCTGTGGGACGGCCGCGGCCCCGACGGGAAGCTGGTGCCGGAAGGGCACTATACCTGGAACTTGGAAGTGACCGACGAGGAGGACACGACGGGCAAGTCCCGGCCCCGCGACGTTTACGCCAAGTGGATGCCGAAAAAGGTGCCCTACCAGTACAATTTCCAGGTCCCGGGCGACCTGTTGTTCGATTCCGGCAAGGATGAGCTCTTGAAGAGCGGCTACTCGGCCATTGAGAAGGCCGTGGCGGCCATCCGGGCCCGCTACCCGGAGAGCATGATCCTCGTCGCAGGCCACACCGACAACGTGGGGCTCAACAAAGGCGCCCGCTTCAAGGATAACCAGCAATTGTCCCTGGCCCGCGCGCAAGCCGTCATGAACTACCTGGTCAAAAGCGGCATGAGCCCGCAGAAACTCAGCGTCATCGGCTATGGGGACTCCAAGCCCATCGCCTCGAACAAGACCGCTGAGGGCCGCGCCAAGAACCGCCGTGTCGAGCTGGTTGTGACGGGCGTGAGGGAAGCCGGGCCGCAGGAAATGATCGACGAAGGACAAGCCATGATGAAGGAACAGCGCACCCGGGAGGCCCTGGAGCGGTTCCTCAAGGCCATCGAAGCGGATGCCCGCAACGCCAAGGCCTACCATTTGGCGGGCGACTGCTACCTGCTCTTGGGCGGCAAGGACGAGGCGGCCAACGCCTACCGCAAGGCCCTGGAATACAACCCCAACGACACCTCGCTCAAACAATGGCTGGACCAATACGCCCCGGCCCCCAAGGCCCCGGCCGCCCCTGCGGCCCCCGCCGCGAAGCCCTCCACGGCGGCACCGGCTCCGCCTGCCGCGAAACCGGCTCCAGCCGCCCCCGCGAGTTCCAGCGGCGCGCCGGTCTCCGCGGCCCCCGCCGCGCCGGCTAACGCCTCTCCCGCCGCCCCGTCAGGAATGCCCGTGCCCGTCGAGGGGCAGTAACTTCTCCAGCAGTTTCAGGTTGTCCCCGGCATTGGTTAGGTTGAATTTCGCCTTTGTGGCCGACTCGAAAGCTTCCTTCGCCTCGCTCCATCGCTTTTCCCCCATGTAAATTCCACCCATCTCGTTGTAGAGGTGCGCCATGGGATATCCCCGCTGAATGGCTTTTTTCTCGTCTTCCAGCGCCAACGCGCTGTCGCCCCCCGCCAAGTGATGCAGGGCCATGATGCGCCAGTAGCGCGACTCCAGGAGAGGATCTCCCTTGAACTGCGGATAGGCTCCTTCCAGCACCTTGAGCATCGCCCCTTGGTGGGGATCCACGTCCGTTTCCATTACCAGGCGCGTTAATTCCCTCAAGGCGGTGTCGGCCCGGAGCCATTTTTCAAACTTGGGGCGGTTTTCCGCGTCCAAGGGGATGATGTCCATGAGGAATCCACCATCGTCGCGGTTGATACCCTTGGAAAGCCAGGTCCAACGGCCATTCGGAAAGAGCTTTGACATATAGGGCTGTTCATGGATGTTGGCCAGGACCGCTCCCCAAAGGGCGGCTTGTGGTTTGTACTGGGGGTTCCTCGCGGCGTTCATGCCATAAGTGGCGACGAGCAGGGTCTGGTCGTAGGGGTCCGGGTTGAAGTCCAAAAGCAACAAACCGGGGCCCTCTTCCCGCCCGATGGGTTTGAGAAGGGAATAGGCCCGGTAGAACTCCGGGGACTTATGGTCCCCGTAGTACCCCGGGTTCTTGAGCCAATGGCCATCGTACGCGCCTAAAAGATGCCAACAGTCCAATCCCCCCGAAACGGCGAGGAGCAGGACTAAAAAAGGAACACGAGTCCGGCCTGGAACCGCCTCGAACAGCCAAAGGCCTCCATAGGCCGCGATTCCCAGCAGAAGGGGAAGAATCGGCGTAAGGCGCATCATCTCCAGGTCGTTCGTGAGGAGGGCCGGAGTGAAAAAGGCGAGCAGGGCCCCGACCAACCAAAGGGCCCAGCGCCGGGAACGGACCGGCCAAAGCGACACAAGCCCCCAAAGGAAGAGGGAAGTCAAAACGGGGTTGAGGAGTCCTCCCCATACCGGCCCGCACCGAAAGGCGGCGGCGGAGTTTCCCCAAAAGAGGTCCTTGAGGTAGGCCCAGGCGAGCCACAGATGGCCGCCAAGGTCGTGGTAGAAGCCATAAAGGCCCAGGTGGTTGAAGTAGCCCCGGTTCTCATGGGTGTAGGCCAAAAGGAGGGGGAGGGCGACGGCGGAGGTGACTCCGGCATAAACCGCGGCCGATGGGAGACGTTTCAAAGGGAGCCGGGAATTTTCCGTCAGGATGACCAGCCCCAGGACGAAGGCCACCAGGGGCCAGGCGAGATAAATATAGAACCCCGCTCCGGCCGCCGCTCCCAAGGCCGCCACCCATCCGAGGCGGGTGATTCCATCTTTGGCCAACAAGGCACGCAAGAGAAGCCCCAGGGCCAAGAGCTCCCAGGGGAGTAACAGGACGCTTTGAACGGAAAATCGGCCGATGTAGGCGGGCCAGAAGGAAACGGCGAGAAGCGAAAGGAACAAGGAAAGAAGGGAAGCCGGGATGGGTTTCGGCAGGGCCCACCAGGCCAAAGGCAGGCAAAGCAGGGAGCAGAGGGCGGGGAAAAGCCATAAGGAATAAAGTGAGGGGCCCAAAAGCTTGAAGGTGAGGGCGAGGCCCCAGGTGTAGAGGATCGGCTCCTGGCTGACCCAATGCAGCAACTCCCAGTTCCAACGCTCCGAGAGCCTGAGCGCGAAATAACCGAACATCCCCTCATCCATGTCCGGCCAAGTGGAAAGGGCCGTCAGTTTGTCGAAACGCAAGACCAGCGCCACGGCCAACAGGGGTATCCAGATCCACAGTGGGAAGGGGTGGAGCGGTTCCGGGCCCCCGTTGAATTTTTTCACCTTTAGGAATTGATGGACCACCCACAGGGGGAAAAGAACGCCGACGGTCGTGACGAAGACAGCCGGGCCCGGAGCCGGGTTGGTGTAGGAAAGCAAACCGTTGGCCAGGACCGAACACAGGAAACAGGCCAGGATGGGCTGGGAGGAACCGGTGGAAGCCAGCTTTTCGACCGGTGTGGAGAGGAGGGTTTTGAGCTTGGTGAGGGAGGACATAGGGATAAAAAAATTATAACGTGCCCAGGGCCCTTCGCCGACGAGAAATGGCGTGGACGGCCCTTTTCGCTTGTCCCGCGCAAACCGAGTGATTAGCATAGTCCCCTAAGCGAACGAAATTCCGAACGGGGCGGCCATGCGCAAGATACTCGTCATTCACGGACCCAACTTGAACCTCCTGGGGGAAAGGGAACCCGGCATTTACGGCACAGTCACCCTGGAGGAGATCAATAAGAGCCTCCAAGAGCAGGCCCAAAAAAGCCAGTTGGAACTACGCGTTGTCCAATCCAACCACGAAGGCGAGATTGTCGAGACCATCCAGAACGCCCGCCACTGGGCGGAGGTGATCCTCATCAATCCGGCCGCTTACACGCATACCTCGGTGGCCATCCGCGACGCGATCGCCGCGGTCTCGATCCCCACCATCGAAATTCACCTTTCCAACATCCACGCCCGGGAGGGTTTCCGCCAGGCTTCCCACGTCTCCCCCGTGGCTTTGGGGATCATCTCCGGCTTCGGGAAAGACAGCTACAGCCTCGGCTTGGAAGCGGCGGCCCGGCTGGATTTATCCAAGAAGAAATGAAAATCAGGCTCGGTTAAGGATTTCCTTAAACTGGAGGCCGATAGCTGACCACCCCGTCCAGCTTTTCCCATAAAATAACCCCATGAAATCCATCCTGCAGGCGACCCTGACGGCCGACCGGTTGTGGGAAATTTCCGTTTATCTCACCGGCTCTTATGTCCTCTTCCATCCCGCCCTGGCTTTTTCCACCTCAACGGCGGTGGTCCTCGGTGGGGGACTTTTGCTCCTCCTCTTCCGCCCCATCACTTCCGATAGCCTGGCCCTGCTGGGGCGCTCCGGTTTGATGTTCCTTGTTTACGCGCTTGCCACCTGCTCTTGGTCCATCTCACCGGGTACCTCCCTCCAATCGGCCGGTTTTCTTTTCTTGGGCGCGCTTCTTTTCTACATGGGGAGGCCTTATGACACCCAGACGCAAAGCCGGGTTGAGACCTTCGGCCTTCTCCTTGCGTGTGCGGCCTCGGTGCTGGCCCTGCGTCAGTGGTTTTTTGGGTTTGACGACTTGAGGCCCCTCCTCAATCGCTTGACGGGTGAGGAGCACGAGATCCTCGAGGCGGCCATCCACAACCGCCGGGCATCGGGGCCCCTTGTCACCCACGGCGCCCTCGCGGCCCTCCTCATCCTCTTTATCCCCTATGGGTTCCTGCAAGCCAGGATTCGAGCCGGCTTCACCAGGCTTTTTTTCACCGTGGCGACGCTTTTGATGCTGGGAGGGTTATGCGCGACCCAAAGCGTGGGAGCTTTCGCCTGCCTTACAATCTCCTCGCTTTATGTGATGCTCAAACGGCAATCCAAGGCGGTGGGTTTAGGCGTGATGGGTTTAGGGCTCGCAGGTGTGGCGGGGCTCATCCTGGCCCGGGGCACGCACAGTTGGCTCCTGGCGGCTTTCGGCATGAGGCTGACCCTCTGGCAGGAAGCTTGGCGGCTGTTTCTCCACCACCCGATCGTGGGCACCGGCTTGGGGACCTTCGGGCAGGCCTACCAGGCCGCGGGACTGCCCCTGGGGACGGGCTCTAAATTCGCCCACAACGTTTTGGTGCAAGTCCTGGTGGAGACGGGGATCATCGGCCTCCTGTTGTTCCTCCGGTCGCTCCTGAGTTTTTACCGCCGTTTCAAGACACCTTCCCGCTGGGAGGGATGGGGCATGGGCACGGGCCTGCTGGCCTTCGCCCTTTTTTCCCTCCTGGACCTTCCCTTCCAGATGCCCGAGCTCGTTTGGCTCTTCGCGCTGACCGCCGGGCGGATGGAGTTCCGGGCCGCCACGCCGCTCAACATCCCTTTTATCCCCCCCCAGTGGCTGGACCGGGGGCTGCTGTTGATCCTGCTGGTTTCGGGATGCTGGCCGCCTTTTAGAGCTTGGAATTTCGCGATGGTGGCCGTGGTTCTTTGGACCCTGCTGGCCTATTACCGGCTCAGCTTCCGGCAAGCCCCCCTTTGGGTTTTCGCGGGGTCACTCTTCCTGCTTGTCCGGGCTTTTTATTCGCCCTCCACCCTGGGCGCGGTTTGGTTTTTGGAACTATCGGGAATTCTCCTGGCCTTTTATTTGGTCCTCCCGAGGCTCGATAACCCTCAAAAATTCCTGCGCCTCTTCCTGGCGCTGGGTCTTGCCTGGGGCCTCAAAATTTGGTGGGTTTCGTTTCATTACGCCGCCCCGGGGTTGGGCAACTGGATTCACTTCCAATATTCCGACGTGAAGGACTGGATGATATTTCCTAATCCTAAGCAAATTGGGATCGTACTGGGAATGTTAATTCTCCTAATATTGGCCCGGCCGTGGAACGCTCTTAAGAGTCTGGCCGTTTTAGGTTCTCTCCTCACTCTTGCACGTTTAAGGTCTTTCTCGGGAGCGGCGGTCCTTGGAGTGGGTTTGGTGGTGAAGTACCTGCTGGATTTCTTAAGGGCAAGAGCCGCCTCCATGGCGCCCAAACCCAGGCCATCCCGGAAAAAACTGACCCCTGAGGCTGTTATCTACGGGCGGACTCCTGAGCCTGATCCTCCGAAAAAACCTGCTTATGGATGGGTCTTGATAGCCATCTTGGTCCTTGGAGCGGGTCTTTTGTACCTCCGCGCCCATGAGTCGAGTTCGACCAAATGGGAGCGATTCGGCATTTGGATATCGGCGGTCAAGGTTTGGGAGAAAAGCCCTTGGATCGGCGTGGGCCCCGGCGCTTTCTCGGGTCTTTACCACCAGGTCAAAACGCCCCGAACTTTGGGATTGAGCCGTTACCTGATGGACGCCCAATACGCCCATAATGAGTTCCTGGATCTCCTGGCGGCATTCGGTTTGGCGGGGTTTATCTTCGTATTTCTTTTGCTTTGGGGCCTTCGGCGGAACCACCAGGACCCCTTGAGGCGGTCGGCGGCGGTGGGATTGGCCGCGGCCTCATTCGTGGATTTCTGCCTGCACACCCCCTTGATCGCCCTGCAGGGCGTGGGACTGTTGGCCCCGGACAAGGTGAAACCCCTCGTGCCCTCCAACGCGGCGGGCTTCCTGGCCCTGGGCCTCACGCTCGGGCTTTTCGGCTCGCCCGTCTTTTCCGGAATCCTCGAGCAAAAAGCACAGGATTGCATCCGCCAAAACCAGCTTCCCCAAGCCCTGCGGCATTATGAGGAAGCCGAGCGACTGAATCCCTGGGACGCCCGCGTGACGGCGGCAAGGGCCGACTATATCGAGCGGCTTTACCTGACCACCAAGGATCCGGTCTGGGAGAGGAAATCCGACGAAGCTTTGGAGAGGATCGCGGGCATGGAGAGGACGGATGGGGGAATGGCGCTGGATAGGGCTGAGACCTTGACCCGGCGGATATTGGTTGAGCCAAACGAGGAAGCCATTCAAAAGGCGGGTGCGGCTTGGGAAACCGCCTTGAAACTCCTGCCTTACAACAGCCTGGCGTGGCAGGAGGAAGCGCGGTTTTACGCGGGCCTGGGCGACATCAACCGTGCCTTCGGCGATGTCCAAAGGGCGGTGAAACTGGAACCCAACAACGCCCTGGCCTGGGCGGACCTGGGATACCTCTATGGGCAAAGGATGCAAAAATCCCAGGCCCGGTGGTCGTTCCAAAGGGCGCTTCAAATCCACAACCGCTGGAAGGATGAGGCCCGAATCGACCCACTTGAGCGGCGAATGGCTGTTCTCCCCCCTGAATTGCTGGATTACCTGAAAAAGGCGGTTGTTCCTTGAGTAAGCCCCTTCCCGCCAGTGAGGGAAGGAGATCGAACCTCATCGCGGTCCTTCTGTTCCTGGCGCTGATCGCCCTCTTCTACCAAAAAGTCATCTTTGGGAACTCCATCTTCGTTTTCGTGGACGCCTCCCGGTTTTTCTACCCGCTTTGGAAATGGGGCGGGGAAGCCCTGAAGGGGGGCATCATTCCCCTCTGGAACCCGGACGCCCAATTCGGCACGCCCTATTTGGCCGATCCCCAGATGGCCTATGCCTATCCTCCTGTGCCGGTTCTATATTCGTTTCTGTCCCCGCTTAACGCTTTCGCGTGGCTCATCATCCTTCATCACCTTTGGGCGCTTTTGGGTTTTTGGTTCTTCGCCCGGGGGCAAGGTTTTTCCGGAAAAGCTTCCTTCTTTGGGAGCCTAACCTTTGGGTTCTCGCTCCATGTGGTCTGTTCCTCCTGGACACCCGTGGCCCTTCTGACCATCAGTTGGGTGCCTTGGGTCTTTTGGGCGCTGGAAAAGATTCTCCGGAACGAGAGGGGTGGATTTTTCTGTCTCTCATTCGTTTGGGCCATGCAATTGGCGGCAGGATACCCAGTATTGGCTTACTTGACCGGATTGGCAGTGGGTTTTGAGGTGATTTGGAAATTGTTCAAGAGTTCCACTGAAAATCCCCTTGAAAAAAAGACGATTGGAAAAATCGCCCTGGCTAGCTTGTCCGCGGTGGCTTACAACCTAGTTTGGGGCCTGCCCTTCGCGGAGTTCCTGGGCCAAAGCAATTACCAAAATGGGGCCAGCCGGTACCACGACCTGAATTTCCTCGACCTGGCGACTAGCCTAGCCCCCTTCGACCAAGGCCATCCCTTGGGAGTGGATTACCACGGACCCCACTATTGGGTTTCGACTTATTTTTTTGGAAGACCCGCTTTATGTTTACTCCTTTGGGGTGCTTTTGCCCGACTATTCCGAAAAAGTTCTTGGGGAGTCTTCCCGCTGCTTCTGATCCTCAGCCTGGGCGGGACATTAGGGCTTTCCACGCTTCTGAAGGCTTTCCTGCCTGGCTATTCACTGGTTATCCACTCCGGTTTTTGGCTTTCCCTGCTCCTGTTATGGGCGGCTTGGATGGCCGTTGAAACGGCTGAGGATTTTTTGGGCAGGGACAAAACGGTAAGGCAAATCGTCGGCTGGGTGTTCTTAGTCTCGGCCATTTTTGGAGTTACGTTCCTCTTTAAAAAACCTCTGCCTTTGGGAGCTTTCACGCTTTCCTATGTTTGCCTCGTTTTGGCGGGAGTCGTGCCCTCGATCCGGGCTCGTTGGGGACTTTTAATGGCGGCTTTGGTGTTTTCATTGGGCAGCGCGGCGACGAGCCTGAACATCCTGCTCGACCGTTCCTACTATGAGGCGCCACCCAAGGTCCTCTCGAAGCTGAACCAGGGGGGGAGACTGTTTTTCTCGCCGCCCGTCATGAGGTCGGCGGCGGTGCTCCATGGGGCGAATATGCCCGAGGCATACGAGGCGGCCAAGCAAAAGCTTTATCCCGATTGGCCCCTGGCTTGTGGCAGGGAAGAAGCCCCCCTTTACAACACCCTCCAGTTGAAACATTCCTTCGCCTGGGCTTTCCAGGCTTTTGGCTATTCCCTCGGCCACTCCCGGAAGGCGCTGGATTATTTGGATATCCGTTACGTGTTCGGCAAGGCGCAATTCAAGGGGTTCAAGCCCATTGCCTGGGATGGGCCGATCGAGGTGTCCGAGAACCCCACCGCTTGCCCCAAATGGTTCACGGTGGAAAGGTCTTTCGCCGCGGGAAAAAACTTGGAGGATGATTTCGCCTTGGCCAACCGATCCTCAATGGATTATCGAAAAGAATGCTTCATTGAGGATGGTTTCAACGAGGAGAAATACCAAAACCGTAAAGTACAAGCTTTTCCGATCAGCCCCAATCAGCTAAGGGTCGAGGCCAAGGGGGAGGGGAAAGCGCTGTTGATTTCCTCGGAAACGGATTATCCAGGTTGGAAAGCCTTTGTCGGCAAGGAGGAAAGGCAAGTTGAGTTGATCAATCATGCTTTCCGCGGGGTAGTTATGAACAGTGGGGAAGAGGAAGTTCATTTTTATTTTGTTCCCCTGACGTTCCGGATCGGATTATTCCTTTCGATGCTGATAACCGCCTTGTGGTGCGGGTTATTTCTGGGTAGGGTCAGGGTATGAATCCAAAGAAGATATTCACGGTGACTTGGGCCTTCTTTGGGGCCTTCCTTCTCTATTGGATATTCCGCTTTTGGGGCCATTTTCCCGCCTTCATGGACACCCTGGAGTACGTGTTTCCCGAGAAATGGTTCAACGTCCAATCCTTCGGGAATGGACGGATTCCTTTGTGGAATCCCTGGATCGCCTGCGGCACACCCCACTTAGCGGCCTTCCAGCCGGCGCCCTTTTACCCGCCTTTTTGGCTTTGGAACCTGACAGGCCTCCCCGATTGGTTTTTCGTGGTTGCCCTGGCCCACGTGGCCTTCGCGGCCGTTGGGTTTTACCTTTGGGCACGGGAACTCAAGGCCCCGCCTATCGCCGCAAGCCTTTGCGCCATGGGCTTTGCCGGGTCCGCCTTGATGACCTTTTATTGGGGTTTTCCCACGCACTTGGCCTCGGTGGCCTGGATCCCCTGGGTTTTTTACGCCACTACACGCTATTTGGAAAAACCCGGCTGGGTGACTTGGGGGCTGGTCGGGGGTTGCTGGACCCTTCATATACTGGCGGGTTACCCCATCTTCACTTTTTACGCCCTCCTCTTTTGGGCGGCATGGGTGTCGTGGAAGGCGAGAGGAAAATGGATGCTGGTCCTGGGAATGGGGTCGGCTTACGCCGCCGCCCTCGCGGCCACGGCGGGCCAGTGGCTTCCTTTCATGGATTTCCTAGGCTTTCTCCACCGGGACGGCCTGGGGGGATTCGTCTATAACCTCCGCTGGACCAACTACCTAACCCTTTTCCAACCCCAGGTTTTGGGGACCGCCGGCATGGCGGGCTATAAAGGCGATTATCCCGACTTTATTTTTAATAATTTCTACCTGGGGATCGTTCCGTTGGGATTGCTCGTTCTTTTCTTTTTTTCGAAGAAAAGTGGCGGCTTCTTTTGGAAAGCCTGGGTGCTTTTCTGGTTTTTGTGGCCGGCGGGGGAGCACTTTTTCCCCTGGCGCATCGTGCCCTTGAACCTGCTGGACCGGCTGGAGCCCGCCAAGTCGGTGTTTCTTTTTGTCTTCTGCGCCTTTACCGCCCTGGCTTTGGGGTTGGGGGAGCATTTTGACCGGTCCTCCCACAAGAAAATATTTTGGAAAGGTTCGATTGCCTTGCCCGGCTCGGCGCGCGGATGGGCTTGGGCCCTGGGGGTCTTATGGTTTTTGGATGTCCTCCTGGTGCCATTCCGGGTCGTTCAAACGGTGCCGGATCCCTACCGGGATCCTAAGATCCTCCAAACCGCGGCCCGGGCCAAGGCCCTCGTGGGGCAGGGGCGGGTGCTTTCCTTAAAGGAAGAGGGAAAAATTTATTCCCCTAACACGGAAGGCATCGCGGGCTCCATGGCCGAGACGGCCGCCCAATTGACCCCCAATACCAACACCGTCCTGGGACTTAGGGGGGCAAGGGGTTACTTGACGATCTATACCGACGGGTTCCAGAACCTCAACCGCTATTTCCAAAAGGGCTATCCCTATGACGGCCGCCTACTGGACGCGGCGGGGGTGAAATTGATCCTTTTTCCGGAAAAACTCCCGGGCTTCAAGTACGGTGTTTCCGAAAAATCCGGCGATTCCTTCCTAATCCAAAACGCGGGGGCCATGGGACAGGCTTGGCAAACGGCCAATGTCCGAAATTTTCCGGGAAGACCCGAGGTGTTGGACGCTCTCCTGGACCCTAGGGCTTTTTTGGAGGATCAGCTTTTTACCGAGGACACCCCGCAAGGGAGGGCGGTTCTCCTGCCCGCGGTTCACCGCGCGTTGGCGGGTTATGAAGCCCCCTCGTTCTGGGAGCGGTTCGCCGCCTGGGGAAGGGATTTGTTCCAGGATGAGACCAAGATTCAAAACCGGCGCGTTTCGCCCTGTGAGGCCCAGTTCAAAGTGGAGTCTTCCCGAAACGGCTTCCTGGTTTTTGATGAGACCTTTTCTCCTGGTTGGCACGCCTGGGTGGATGGCCAGCCCAAGCCCATCTTCCGGGCTTACGGCCTTTGGATGGCGGTTCTCTTGCCGGAGAAGGGGGGCCACGAGGTTTTTTTCCGGTATGAGCCGGGTTCCTTCCGCCTCGGATTGTTCTTATCGCTTTTAACCCTCGTTTTCATGGGTGGGGGAATTTGGCTTAAACGGCATGAAATTCATGGGCTTTTGTCTCATTTTTCTTAAAAAATGGTAACTTATTCCCGTGAGGAGGGTATTTAGTGAGTGAAGGTTCATTCGGCTGGAAAGGGAATACTCGGACGATGAACAGAAACCCCGCGAAGCCCCTCTTGTTTGCCATCCTTGTTTTACTGGCCGCTTTCCATTGGTCTTGCGAGACGGATACCACTACCCCGCCCTTTATTTTGGCCACGAAGTCCCAGGGAATTCCAAGTAATTTATACGGCTTGGTCAAGGCCTACCATTGCGCCAATTGCCACAATCCTTCGGGGGCTGCGGCGATCGGCGTCACGATGAATTTGACCTCCGCGACGAATTGTTACAACAGTTGGGTGAATGTTTCGGCGGAGGTCCTGGATTGTTCGGCTTCGGCCACGATCCGCGTGGTTCCGGGAGACGCCGCGGACAGCGAGTTGTGGCAGCGGTTGGACGCATCCTCCCTTTGCGCAGCCCGGATGCCCTATGACGGCCCTCCTTATATGAGCCAAAGCGAAGTGGATCAATTCAAAGCTTGGATCAACAACGGAGCCCAATCCCAATGGTACTAAAATTGAAATACCCCACCCTCGTCGGAGCCCTGATCCTTGGCGCGGCCACCCTGGCTTGGAGCGAGCCCTATTTCGCCGCCCGAAAGGGAATCACCTGCAACGCCTGCCACGCCAATGAGACGGGTGGTTACGCCCGCAACGATTTCGGACGGAATTTCGGGGATGGCCTACAAACCTTCGATTGGCAGGGTATTTCCAACGACGCCGATACTCCCAAGCAGTTTCCCTCCCGGCGGCTTGCCATTGGCGGGGACCTGCACTTGGGTTACGTGGTGAACGACACGATCCAAGCCAGCACCTTTGACCAGGGCCGCCAGCTCTTTTACCTGATGGCCTACCTGAACGAGGCGGTGAAAGGAGTGGTTTGTTACAGCCCCTCGGGCGCCAAGGAAATTTACGGCTTGGTTTCGAACATGCCGGAGGGCATGTACATCAAGTTGGGGACTTTCCATATCCCTTACGGGCTGATGCTGGCGGATGACAACAGCTATGTCCGCTCGGGTTTGGGCTTTACCTTCAACCGGGTGGAAAATGGGATCGAGGCCGGTATTTATCCCGATCCAGGCTTCTTGAAGGTAGCGGTTTTCAACGGCAATGGAGCCAGCGCCCTGGGAATCGACCAGCAAAAGGCTTTCTCCGGATGGGGTGGGTTCAACTTCACGGATTTTACGGTCGGAGGCTCGGGTTTTTATTCGACGCCCTCCTCGACCCAGCAAACCGGCTATCAATTGAAGTACGGCGGCTTCGGCTGGGCCAAGATTTGGCGCATCGTGCTCCTGGGTGAGTATGACCGGGGTTACAACGCCATGGATTACGCGGGCGTCAATGTGGACCGTTCCATCGCCATCCACGGCAGCGCGGAAATCGACTGTGGGAACAGCTTTTTCGTCAGGCTCCAGCGCGAGTTCTTGAACCCCTCCCTCGCGGCGGGGGATGAGAGCTACCGGGACGTGGCGGGCGTGCGGTTTTTCCCCGTACAAAACCTGCAAGTTTCCCTGGATTGCCAGGTGATTGAGCCCGTGGTGGGCGGTGTCACCGGGGGCTTCGTCGCCGACACCCACTTCTTCTTTTAAGAATTGAAGATTCGCCTCCCTCTTTTTATTCTTTCCCTTCTTTTCCAGTTTTCCATGCCCCGGTTTTCAGGAGCTATTACAGGCGACCGGGGTTTCCTGGAATTTGATTTAAAAACCCGTAAGGATATTCTTTTTTTCAGCGGTTTTGAGTCCGAGTCCTGGTTCTCCAGTTGGGGCTTGGCCTGGGGCCCCGAACCTTCCGACCAAGGCTCGATCGTCATGGGCTCCGAGGCTTTGGAGAGGCGTTCCCTGCGGGTGAAATACCCTAAAGGCACTTTTAGCAGCGGGGGTGGTCTGCAATCCCTCACTGATTTCGGAAAGCTGGGCTTGGAGCCCCGTGAATCTATTTACCTTCGCTATTACGTCCGCTTCGAGCCGGGATTCGATTTTGTGAAGGGTGGCAAGTTGCCTGGTTTGGCGGGTGGCAAGGGGAACACCGGCGGTCATAAGCCCAGTGGAACCGATGGTTGGAGCGCGAGGGCCATGTGGAGGGCCGACGGAAAGATCGTCCAGTACGTCTATCATCCTGGCCAGCCGGGGGACTATGGCGAGGATTTCGAATGGAACTTCGGCGGATGTCCCCGCTTTTTCAAGCCGGGCCGTTGGTACTGTCTGGAGACCTACGTACAAATGAACACGCCAGGAAAAAAGGATGGCGTGATACGGTCTTGGTTGGATGGGGAGATGGCCCTCGAAATCATCCACCTGCGTTTCCGGGACGTGGATTCGATCAAGATCGATAAGCTGTATTTCGAGACCTTTTTCGGGGGTGGGGACGCCAGTTGGGCTACCCCCCGGGATCAGTTCGCCTACTTCGACGACTTCGTCCTGGCGGAGAATTATATCGGCCCCAACATGGGCGTGGAGCTGAAAAAAGGAAAGGAACAACAGGAAACGGACCGGGTTCCCATCCCGAAAACCACCTTGGAGTATTTCGCGGGGGATGGGAGTTTCAGGGGCAGAACCAGCCATTGGTCCGACGGGATTTACGACCTGGATGCCGAAGCCCCTGTCCTGGATGGGAAGTTATCGGCCCACTCGGTCGAGGTCCAGCTTCCCGACGGGAAATGGGGCGGGGTGCAGTTTGGCGGCGAAAATCAAAAAGCCTCGGAGATCGCCGCGGTTCAATTAAGGGTTCTTCCTACCGGTTGCGACGTGGAATTTAGGGTTCGTTTTGAACTGGGCGGAAAGCAGGTAGGGGTGGAAAAAGCCGTGACCGGCGCCAGGGGGTGGCAAGTGAATCAGTGGAATGAAGTGACTTTGCCGATGTCGGCCTTTGGGATTCAGGGGACCTTTGACCGCATTGTCATCAATTCCAACGGCCCGAAGTCGGTTTCGGCCTTTTACCTGGACAAGATCCAACTGTTGAAATAGATGTTTTGAAGTTATTGAGGTGAATTTGTTGTCATTCTGAGGACCTTATTTGCGGCGAAGAATCCATGTTTAAGTCTTGAAACATAGAACCTTCGCTTCGCTCAGGATGGCTGATAAGTTTTAGGCCCAATAGGATTGGGTTA
>DATKOC010000049.1:0-9476 GCA_035524855.1 bacterium | reverse complement strand
CTACCCTTTAGGAAAGGGTCGCTCTATCCAACTGAGCTACGAGGGCCGCTGATTCTGAACCCTCAAGGCGTGGGGAAAGCCGCAAAACTAGTACTGGATTATAGAATAGTGGGGGGTGCTTTTCAATTTTTGTTGGCCGTTCAGGAAGGTCAAATGGATCAAAAAGCAGGCCTCCGCGACCTCTCCTCCGGCCCTTTCCACCAGGCGGATGGTGGCCGCGGCGGTTCCCCCGGTGGCGAGGACGTCGTCGAGCACTAAAAGTTTGTCACCCTTAGACACTGAATCTTGGTGGATTTCCAAGGTGTCCTTCCCGTATTCCAAGTCGTAAGTCTCTTGGATCGTCTTCCAGGGCAGTTTTCCAGGCTTGCGAACCGGGATAAAAGAAACACCCAGGTGGGTCGCTAAAGCGCCGCCGAAAATGAAACCCCGCGATTCCATGGCCACGATGCCATCGATTTTTTTGCCCTTATAGCGGTCAACCAAATGCTGGATGACGCCTTGAAAGGCCTTCGGATCCTTGAGGAGGGGCGTGATGTCTTTGAAGATGATTCCCTTCTTGGGAAAGTCGGGCACGTCACGGATCAAATGCTTAAAGTCCGCCATGAGGTTCCTCAATCACGCATGAAATTTGTTTCGGTTTTGGAGCCGGAGAGGTCTAACGGGGGAGGATATTACACAAATTCGTTTAAAAGGTCACGATATTCTTCGTTACTGGACTTCATGATGGACCTTATTTTTTGCAGGGCTTTTTCCTCAATTTGGCGGATTCTCTCGCGGGTCACCCCCAGCAGGTTGCCGGTTTGCTCCAAGGTTTTGGGTTGGTCTTGGTCAAAACCGAAGCGCATCAAGATGACCTTCTGTTCCTTCTCGTTTAGGGTGTTAATGAGCTTTTTCAACTTCTCAGTCCGCAGTTGATCGAAAACGTTTTGGGCGGGGCTGGAAATGTTCTTGTCCTCGATGAAGTCGCCGATGGACTTGGAATTGGGCTCGTCCCCGACCGAAGTCTCCAGGGAGATGTCCCGTTGGGCCAAGCGCTGGAGTTTATGAATTTTCTCGAATTTGAGTTTGGCGGCCTTGGAAATTTCCATCAGGTTGGGGTCCCGGCCCAGCTTGCGGGTCAGGTCCCGGGAAATTCTTACGACTCGGTTGATGTCCTCGGAAACGTGGACCGGAACTCGTACCGTACGGGATTGGTTTGACAGGGCTCGGGTAACGGCTTGGCGAATCCACCAGGTGGCATAGGTGCTGAACTTGAAACCTCGGCGCCAGGAAAACTTCTCGCTGGCCTTGATCAGGCCCAGGTTGCCTTCCTCGATCAAGTCCTGGAAGGCCAAGCCCTGGTTCATGTATTTCTTGGCGACCTTGATGACCAGCCGGAGGTTGGCGGAAATGAGGAACTGTTTCGCCTTGAGGTCCCCCTTCTCAATGCGTTTGGCCAGGTAAACTTCCTCCTCGGCCGTGAGCAGTTTGACCCGGGCGATTTCCCGGAAGTAAAGCTTGAGGCTGTCGGTGGTGACTCTTTCGGCGGCTTTAAGTTCGAGGTGTTTTTTGTCAACGATGGGGATAAGGGGGGCTATGGCCATTTTCTTTGGTTTGGATTTCAGCTTGAAATTCCGGTTCTTTTTCTTGGCCATTTTCAACCTTTTGGTTAAGCGCGAATTTCAAAGGTTTCGAGTTCCTGGGCCTCCTGCAACCACTGAAAATCGATTTTCTCAACCCGACTTCCAATGGGACCCGACTCTAGTAAGTGCATAAACCGTTCCAAGGTTTCCACTGGGCCATGGGCCTCCAATTCCACCGTTCCATCCCTCAAATTCCGAACCCAACCCTTTAAATTCAGTGTATCCGCATGGGATTTTGTGAAATAACGGAACCCAACCCCTTGCACCCTTCCCTGGACAACTGCCCTAAAAGCGCGCATTTTTCAGGCACCCTCCTTCGGAAAAAGGCAAAAAATGTCAGTTTTCTGAATAAATTTAGCGTATTTTTGACTTTTTGGATTTTTGTGGTAGGAGGAGAAAAAACGGACCGTCAAAAACCGCTCGTCTTAGAAAATCCGAAATATCAGGCTTACCAATGTCTCACATTTAAAATGGTCGGGGCGGCAGGATTTGAACCTGCGACCTTTTGCACCCCATGCAACTGCGCTACCGAGCTGCGCCACGCCCCGATCGCCAGTTAAATGTGCTTAGAAACCTGATTTTACTAATGCGCTGGAAAGGGTAGTTCTTAAGGCCCGCCCAGAATAGTTTTCTGGTCGGGGTGAGAGGATTCGAACCTCCGACCCCTTGGTCCCGAACCAAGTGCGCTAGCCGCTGCGCTACACCCCGTCCAGAAAACCACCGCCATCATCCGGCAAAACAACCTCGAAGGGATGCATACTATAGGCCAAAAAATAAACCCGATCAAGAAAAGAAGCGGTAAATCCCCTTCGTTTGCCCGGGTTTTCGCCTCAATTAAAGCGGTATTTCCCCAGGATGTCGAAGCTGACCCGCAATAATTTCCGCAATTCCGATAATTTTTTGATGTCCATCGGCGGCTCGGGGTTTGCCATTGGCGCTGGGGCGGGCTTCTCCGGTGCTTGAACGGGGACTTCCATCGGAATGACGGCGGCCTCGGCCTGGGGAGGGGCTTGCGCGGCTTTCGCGCCGAAAAGGTCAATTTGATCCAGGCCCTCTTTTTCCAGTTCCTCCAGCCTTTTATTGGCCCCCGCGATGGTGTATTGCTCCTCGTAGAGCAGTTTCCGGATGGCCAGGGCGGTTTGAATGTCCTTTTTGCGGTAGGCCCGCTGACCGTTCTCGGATTTCTGGGGATTGAGCTTTTTGAATTCTGTTTCCCAATAGCGGAGCACGTAAGGCTTCACGTTCACCAGGTTGGCCGCTTCGCTGATGGAATAGAAGAGCTTTTCTTCCTCAGTCATAAGGACTCCGGTCTTAAGACTTCAACTTATTCTTAATCAGGCGACTGGGCTTAAAGACCAGCACCTTCCGGCTCCCCAGGGCCACCACTTTCCCCGTTTTGGGATTCCGGGCCAGGCGGGGGATCCGTTTTTTCCATTCCCAGGTGCCCAAACCCACTATAGAAACTTTCTTTTCCTCCCGCAAGGCCGAGACGATGGTGTTGAAGAACACCTCCACGGATTGAAAAGCCTGCTTTTGGGTCAGCCCCAACTGGGTCAAGCTTTCAATGAGATCCTGGCGGGTCATGCGGGCTCCTTATGCGAAATCTTGTTCGGGCTTGGCGGCACGGGAAAGCAGGGAGATGACCGCTTCTTTGGCCTTTTTGCCCTCGAATAACACTTTATACACCTCTTCCGTGATGGGAACCTCAACCTTGGCTTCCCGGGCCAGCGCGACGGCCGCCTTGGAGCTTTTAACCCCTTCGGCCACCATCACCATTTCCTTCAGGGCCTGCTCAAGGGTGGCTCCTTTCCCGATCTTCTCCCCCAAAAGGCGGTTGCGGCTGTGGCGGCTGGTGCAAGTGACGATCAAGTCCCCCATGCCGGCCAATCCGGCGAAGGTCTTGGCTTGGGCCCCGAAGGCCAGCCCTAAACGGGTGATTTCGTGCAAACCACGGGTCATCAGGGCCGCTTTGGCGTTATCCCCCAAGCCCAAACCGTCCGTAATGCCGGCCGCGATGGCGATGACATTCTTCAGCGAGGCCCCCAGTTCAATGCCGACCACATCCGTGGAGGTATAAACCCGGAAATAATCCGAGTGAAAGGCCTTTTGGACGGTAACGGCGAGCTCCTTGTCCGCGGAAGCAGAAACAACAGTGGTCGGCATCTGGCGGGAAACTTCTTCCGCGTGACTCGGACCGGATAAAACGCCTATTGAAACGTTAGAGTTCAGGTTTTGCTTTAAGACCTCGCTCATCCTGAGGTGAGTCTCTTCTTCCAACCCCTTGGCCGCGCAGGTCACCCATGCGCCTTTGGGCCAGAATGAGGCGGCGGTTTTAGCCGTCGAGCGGACCACGTGGGAAGGAACCACGACCACTACCCCTTCCCTGCCGGCTAGGGCCTTCTCCATGTTATCGGTGACGGTGATGTCCCGGGGAAGGGTAATTCCGGGAAGGATGACCGGGTTCTCCCTTTTCTCATCCAGCTCCTTCGCCTTAACCTTATCGAACTCCCAAAGGGTCAAATCGTGGCCGGCCCGCTTTAGGTGAACGCTTAAAGCGATTCCCCAACTTCCGCCGCCTAAAACACACAGTTTCATAACTTTTTCCGCCCTATTTTGTTTTCGGTTCCGCTTAAGATCCGCTTGATGTTCTGTCGGTGGGTCCACCATATCACGGCCGTCGCCAGGATCGCCAACCCGGTGAACCAGTTGATCCCCTGGTGGAAAAGGGCCATTCCCATCATGGCCAAGGCCCCCAGAAGGCTGCCCACGGAGACCATCCGGGTCAAAAGCAGGGCCACCAGGAACACTCCCACCCCGTAGCCACTCTCCAAGGGCAACAAGCTGAAAAAGATGCCGACACTCACCCCGATGCCCTTGCCGCCCTTGAACTTGAGGAAAATCGAGAACACGTTACCGAGAAGGGCCGAGAGGCCGCAAATCACCTTCAGGAGGTCGTCACCCGGGTCGAAATGGGCCGCGAACCAGACCGCCAGGGCCCCCTTGGCGATATCCAGGATAAAAGTCGCGATTCCCCACCCGGCGCCGGCCACCCGCCAGACATTGGTCATGCCGATGTTGCCGCTTCCCTGGGTGCGAACGTCAATTCCTTTGGCCCACTTCACCAAAAGGTAGCCAAAGGGGATGGAACCCAGTAAGTAGGCGCCAACAGGGCAAAGCACATCAAACATTACGGTTCCTTTGGTGTCATTTTGAGCGAACTTTGCCGAAGAATCCTTGTTTCAAAACGGATCCTTCGCTCGGCTTGGGACGACAAAAATCCTAACCCTGACTTTTGCGGGCCGCTTTCTTCTTGCGTACCCTCTGCTGGTGCGCCCTCACATTAAAGTTTCTCTTAAAAGTCTTCCTTTTAATTTCATGTTTATCCGACTTAGCCTTCAAAATCAGGTGAAGAGGGATGGATTCCATACCGAAAGCCTTGCGCAGTTCTGCCTCAAGATGCCGCATGTAGGACGGGGCGGCGCATTCGGGGCGGTTGGCGAAGACCTCAAAGGCCGGCGGATGTCCCGTTCTTTGGTGGCCGAAGAGTATTTTAATCTGTCCCCCGTTCCGGAAGGGTGGGGAATGTTCGCTGACCGCCTTTTGCAGGGCGTTATTGACCTGGTTGGTGGGGATTTGGCGGCAACTTTCCTCGAAAACGGCGTAAACCGTGGGCAGGACCCGGTTCAAGTTCAAGCCGGTCTTGGCGGAGGTAAAAAGAATCGGGGCGTAATTCAGGTGCCGCAATTGGCGCTTGATGATCCTCTCGGCGTTGGCTTGTTCGGCCCCCTTGTGGGAGATATCCCACTTATTGACGACCACCACCACGGGCCGGAAAGCCTCGAAGATGATTTTGCTGATATTAACGTCCTGGTGGGTAATTCCCTTCTCCCCGTCCACCACCAACAGGGCCACCTGGCAGGTCTGAAGCTCGTACAGCGCCTGTTCCACGCTCATTTTCTCGATCTTCGTGTCCTGCTTCATCGGCGCCCGGATGCCGGCGGTGTCCACGACCACCAAGGGGTTGTCCTCGGTTTCAATGATGACCGGCACCGCGTCGTGGGTCGTTCCCGGCAAGTCGTCCACGATTTGGCGGTTTTCGCCCAACAGGGCGTTCACGATGGAGGATTTGCCCACGTTGGGCTTGCCCAGGATGGCCAACCGAAGCGGTTTTTTGGCATCCTCCTCTTCGGGCATCGGTTTCGAGGACGCTTTTCCGATGACCGAAACGATCGAGTCCAGCAGTTCCCCAATCCCGATTCCGTGCAGGGATGAAATGGTGTAGCACTTGTCAAACCCAAGGCTCAGGAAGTCGGCAAGCGCCTCCTCCTGCTTTTCGACCTGGTCGGCCTTGTTGACCACCAGCCAGGTGGGAATGCCGTACCGCCGGATGGACCTGGCCAATGTGTTATCGGCGGGGGTTGCCCCTTCCAGGGCGTCCACCACGAACAAGAGCGCGGAAACCTTTTTAATCCGGTTTTCAAGTTTTTCCCCCACTTTGAGGGCGATGGATTCCTTCTCGCCCGGCACCCACCCCCCCGAGTCGGTCACGGTGAAAGAAACGCCATTCCAGAGCAGTTCAAAGCTTTTAAGGTCGCGGGTGGAACCGGCTTGGTTGTCCACCAGGGCCAGGGATTTGCCGGCTAAACGGTTGAAAAAGGTGGATTTGCCCACGTTCGGGCGGCCAACGATGAGGACTTCGGGTAGCGGCGGCACGGAGGACTCCGATTAGATTATTTTTATGGGCAAAAAGAACTCAAACCGTGTGGGCGTGGATACGCGATTCTATCTTAGGCCAACCAGCGCGTTGAGCAAGGCGGAGGTCGTAGTCGGACTGAAGATTAAGCCACGTTTCGGGAGAAACACTGAAATATTTTCCAAGACGCAAAGCCGTGTCGGCCGTGATCGAACGGCCGCTATTGACAATGCCACTAATTCGATTGGGGGGAACCATAACGTCCCGGGCCAACCGGTTAATGCTGATACCCATTGGTTTCATGAATTCTTCCAGGAGAATTTCTCCCGGATGGATCGGGTCCAATTTCTTGATTTTTGTGTTCATCGGTTCACCTCAATGGTAGTCGACAATTTCCACGTCAAACGCTTCCCCATCGTGCCATCGAAAACAAACCCGCCATTGGTCGTTAATGCGGACACTGTGTTGGCCTTTTCGATCCCCTCTTAAGGCTTCGAGCCGATTCCCGGGTGGTACCTTCAAATCCTCAAGCCTTTTAGCCGCGTTCAAATAAAGCAGCTTCCGCCTGGCCACGCGTTCAATGTTCCTGAATCGCGGAACAGCGTTGTCGTGAAAAAGCGCCCCGGCGTCTTTATCGCGGAAAGTTCGAATCATGGTTAATGGTATTACGAGGAACGTAATACTTCAAGCGGAAAAGTGATGCTGACAGCCGACGTTAAGGACCTCAGGTAGCGGGGGCACAGTCACTCCGGTGATTTGAACTAACAGTGGGGGGATTGTACTCGACCAGGCGGGGGTTGTCAGCCTTCCAGCGGAACCAAATCATCCCGGGTTCGGCGGCTGGCCGCCCGAGGCTTCAAGCCTTCTTCATTGAGCCTCCAGCCGAAATGAATGGGTTGAATGTGCCAAACCTTCATACTGAGGTCTGGTGCCGAGGGCAAAGACTGCCGGTGAAGATTTATGGAAAATCTGCGGATGCGCGGCAGGGAGGGCTGGCAGGCTGTGCGGCAAGGTTTGCTGGAGGAATCCGACCCCTTGGACTAATTGGGGATCATGCAATCGAAGGCTGGAATACCGCAAGGTCTGTCCCAAACCACGGGCAAGGGGCTCGCGGGCAGGATCACCCCGAGGCTTTCGGTATAGCTGGTATTCCCCGCCCCGGCGTTATCCACGCACCCGGTCCCGGTCCCGTTCCACGTCACGTAAACCGTGATCTGGCTCGCGGTCACGCAGATTTGCCCGATCGTACTGGCATGGCAGCAATTCAAGGACGTGCTGGGAATGACGACCAGCATTTGGGTGGCGGGGTCGAAGGGGATGGGATAAGAGCCGGAGGGCGAAACGGAAGAGGCGACGTAATTGGCCCAATCGGCCGCGGTGCGCAGGACCCCGGAATTGGCCGTGCCCCCGACCGGAAGGACGCCGCTGACTGAGTAGTAATTCATGGCGGAGTTGTAGTAGGAAACATAAGTGCTGGCCCCGTGAAGCACCGTCATGCTGGAAAGCGGCTGGCAGGTCCCCGCCGTGGGGATGGGAGTATTGCAAACAAATGGGTTAAAGGTGGTGGGGGTCCAGGTCGCGGTGGCCGAGGGCGTGGGGGTAAAAGTGGAGGTCGGCGCCGTTGTATTCGTCGAAGTGGGGGATGGGGTAGCCGTAGAGGTGGCCGGAAGCGAAAGGGTTGAAGTGGGGGTAGGTGTATGGGTCAAGGGAGCCGACAAGGTGGGAGTCGCGCTGGGAAGGCAAAGAATCGTTCCGCCACTCGGCGGCGGAGAAGTTGTTAATTTCGAGGTGCAAGCCGTTGGAATCAGGGCCAAGAAGCCAAGCACGGGCAATAAAAAGGCTGTCTTTTTCATAGATTGGTTCCTTATAGCACGGGTATTGAATAGTCTCTCAACCATAATGAGCCCTTTGCGAATGAATTATTCCATGTTTTTTTTGATGAAAACGGGCTTGTTTAGTGGAAAAGCGGCGGCTAAGGCCTGCTGGGGGACTCACAAGCTGGCCGGTTCGGCGGGCTGGCCGCCCGGGTCAATGGAACAATTGGAAAATATCCCCGATGTCGTAGTCGACCATGGCCACGAACTCGAATTGGGACTGTTTCAAGTTATAAAAAAGGGAGCCCGTAACCGCCAGGGTGGAAAGGGGGATGAAGTCGCTCATTTTGGGGAAGCCCATCCCGATCCCCGCCAGGCCGACGTCTGAGGCGGGGTTGGTGGTGTTGATGCCCAGCAGGCTCACGATCAGCCAGCGGGGGCGCGGGTCATAAATGTCGTGGATGGACCAATTGAGGCTCACGTAAAGCCCCCCGGGCGCGTTGCCGGTGCTTTGATTTTCGAGGTTGTAGGAAAAAACGGGGCCGCCCGCCATCAGGAACCAATTCTCGGAGGGGCCGGTCATGACGGTGGCGATGCTCTGCAGGTTCCCGTTCTGGTTTTGGAACGAGAGCTTGAGGGTGCCGCTGTCGGATTTTAACTTGTACTTTTCCAGGTGGTAGTAATAGACGTTTTTCCCCTCAGGGGCCGGGCCCGGGAGGGCCTTGAAGCTCACCCCGAAAAAACTGGAAACCACCTCCGAGCGGCCTGATTCCAGCGAGGTCGGCCTCTTTTGCTCCTCCAGCAGGAACCGGGCGCTTTGGAGGATGGACAGGGTTACCGGCTGGCTGACGCCGGTTCCCTTCCCCGCCCCGGGAGGGGACGAAAAGGTCAAGGGCCCCCCCACCATCAGGATCGGCGGCGGGGCGCCCGAATCCAACAGCCGCGCCGAGGCCTTCATGGGGATCGAGGTCACGATGTAAACGTCGATCTCGTCGTTTTTTCGGGAGAAGAAGCGGATCGAGCCCTTGGGTTTCTTCAATTTGGACTTGAGAAGCCCGTCGAAATCCTCCTTGGCGATGGTGCCGTCCGCCTCGAAAACGGAGTCGTCGAAGGAACCCGCGGGAAGGTAGGCGGCGCTGGATTTTTCGGTCAAGTCGCCGGGGACCTTGGAGTTGGTGCAATCCAGCACCAGGATGTTGGCGCCCCCGGCCCAAGCCCGGGCATGCCCTCCTAAGATGGCGGTCAGGAAGGCGAGGATAATTGGAACCAGGGTTCCCTTCGGCCGAATCATCGTTCCTCCCCCTTTTTCAAAACAGACTAAGAGGCGTTAACAAAAATCAAAACAGC
>DATKOC010000048.1:0-3748 GCA_035524855.1 bacterium | reverse complement strand
CAATATTTTGATGGATCCGGTAATTACCTGGGCCAATGGGGGAATGTCAACGTCTTTGCAAATCCCGAAGGAATCTGTGTTGATTCCAGTGGGACTACCGTTTACGTGGTGAACTCTGCTTTGGGTCAAATTACGTATTTCACCAATGACGGAACTTACTTGGGCCAATGGGGTTCTTCTGGGTCAGGAAATGGAGCTATGGCGGATCCTTATGGAGTGTCGGTTGATTCCTCCGGCACCACCGTTTATGTCTCGGACTGGGGTAATCGATTGATTCAATATTTCACCCCGACGGGCGGTTATTTGGGGCAATGGAGCGTGCCCTTTTTCCCTTATGGAATTGTGGCAACGTACGCAATTGCCGTAACAGGCTCGGTTGATTTCATCGACGTGTTTTATGCAGCCGGAAGTCCTGGGGCTCTTTTCGGCGGCACCGGAAGCTCCAACACTACCTACTCCCAACCTTATGACTTGGCCACGGATGGTTCTTATCTTTACATCGCGGACTCGGGAAATAATCGAATCATGATCAACGCGTGGGGATCCTATTATGTCGGGCAAATTAACGGAAGCTCTAGTGGCTTGATGTTTAACGCTCCTAAAGGTGTTGCCGTGGACGGCAATAAAAATGTTTATGTGGCGGATACTGGAAACAACCGCATCGTGAAATTTGGTCCTTAGTCCCTTTTGTTTTCAAACGGCGAAAACTTAGTTCTTTTATCTCCTAAGGAATCCATATGCCTTCCGCTACTTCCACAGAAACAAAGAAATTCATGGCTCAATTTCCCCAACTCGAAAAAAACGGGCATTATCGGGATTTCATAGGGTTGCAGGTTTCCTCGATCGGTTTGGGAACCTACCTGGGAAACGCGAATGAGGCCGACGACAAGCTTTACACCGAGGCCATCAAGACCGCGCTTGTTTTCGGCATCAACCTCATTGATTCCGCCATCAACTACCGTTGCATGCGCAGCGAGCGCAACATCGGCCAAGCGCTCAAGGAACTGATTCAAGAGGGGAAAATTGCCCGGGAAGAAGTGGTGGTTTGCACCAAGGGAGGATTCATCCCCTTCGACGGCCAGCCGCCCGTTGATCCCGCCCAATATTTCCAGCAGGAATACCTGAAATCCGGTTTGTGCAAGTCCGAGGACGTGGTAGCGGGGTGCCACTGCATGACCCCGGCGTATCTCCGAAACCAAGTGGAGAGGTCCTTGAAAAACCTGGGGCTGGATTGCGTTGACCTTTACTACCTCCACAACCCCGAAATGCAGTTGGATGAGGTCTCGCGGGATGAGTTTTTATTCCGGCTGGAAAGGGCCTTTGGGGAACTGGAGAAACTCGTTTCCGAGGGAAAAATCCAAGCCTATGGGACCGCCACCTGGAACGCCTACCGGGTGGACCCCCGCGCGCAGGATTACGTTTCCCTTCACGATGTCCTGAAGACCGCCGAAAGGGCGGGGGGAAGCGGCCATCATTTCAAGGCCGTCCAGCTTCCCTACAATCTGGGCATGGCCGAGGCCTACGCCACCCCCAACCAAGTCCTGGGCTCCCAAACCGTGACCTTCCTGGAGGCGGCGAAGGCCAACGGCATCGCGGTTTTCACCAGTGCTTCCATCCTCCAGTCCAGGCTTTCCAGGAACTTGCCGCCGGTGGTAGCCCAGATCTTTCCGGGATTTGAAACCGACGCCCAGCGGGCCCTCCAATTCGTCCGCTCCACGCCGGGCGTGACGGCGGCGCTGGTTGGAATGAAAAAGAAAGAGCATGTCGTTGAGAATCTGGGTGTGTTGAAGATCCCTCCGGCTCCTCCCGAGAAAATCCAAGGCCTTTTTTCCTGAGAGGTTCAGGAGCGCGGCTTATTTCCCGAATAAAAAAGGGTGAAGAGCAGGATGCCCGTGAAGAACCCCCCCACGTGCGCCCAGAAAGCCACGCCGCCCATGGCCGGATCCACGTGCGTGGCCATGAAGTATTGCTCCAGGAACCAAATGCCCACCACGAAGAAAGCCCGCGCGGGAATCGAGAAAATGGGGAAGATCAAAATGAAAAACTGCAGGCGCATTTTCTGCCAAGGGAACATCATCATGTAAAGGGCGCAAATGCCGGAGATGGCCCCTGAGGCGCCGATCATGGGCAGGGTGGAATGGGGGTTCACGGAATATTGCAGGTAACAAGCCCCGAGGCCGCTTAAAAGATAGGCGAAAAGGTAGTTCAGCTTGCCCAGCCGCTCCTCCACCTTGTCCCCGAAGACATAAAGAAAGTACATGTTGCCGAGCAAGTGCCCGAATCCCGCGTGAAGGAACATGGAGGAAAGTACGTTTTGGAAATGCGGATGAGCCGGGATGAAACCGTGCGCGAAAATGTATTGCTCGTAGTTCGGGAGGAAGAAAGTTTTGAAGAAGACGTAAATATTGCCGGTGATGAGAAGGGCGTTAATGAGGGGGAATTTCTTGGGAGGATTTCCCTCTTGGATGGGCAGGATGAACATGGTTTAAGCCCTGCCTTTTTTGGATGGCATCAGGAAAAACAATAGGATCCCCATGATCAGGGCCCCTAAATGGGCGTCCCAAGCGATACCCGCGGTGGGATTGACGGTGAAGACGGATCCCCCCAGTTTGGAGAGGGCTTTCACCGTTGTGGCCAATTTGGACCAGGGCAGAAAAGCCAAGGCCGCCTGGACAGTCGCCCAAAGACCCATGACGTAAGCCGTGCGGGATGGCAGCTCCAGGAGGGGCACGCCGAAGAAGGAAAAAATCCATTTCATCCGGCCCCAGGGGTAATAGAAAAGATACATCACCCCCAGGCCGGTCACGGCCCGGGAGGCTCCGATCAAAGCCAGGGTGCTCTGGGGATGGCAATACCAGTGAAAGGCCTCGCCAGCCCAACTACAAAGAAAGAAGGCCAGCAGGTAGCGGCCCCTTCCCACCCGTTCCTCCACGCCCTTGCCGAACATAAACAGGAAGGTCATGTTGGCCACCAATTGGGTCCAACTGCTGTGGAGGAAGGGCGAGGTGAGGATGCCAATCCCACCGTGCAGGAAGGGAGCCGCGGGAATAAAACCGTAACGGTTGAGGATTTCCATGAAGTCCGCCCGCCCGAGGGTGAACCAGCAAACCAACACGTTGAGGAGCATCAAGCCGGTGTTGGCCCAGGGTATTTTCTTGGAGGCGGGTGAATCCTCGACAAAGGTGATGAACAAGGATGATCCCTTGGGAATGAAATGGAAACGGCGGCGGGTATTTTATTCGGTCTTGGAGTTTTTTTGTAGTTCGGAAAGGGTTTTGAAGGCCAGGGGTGTCCCCGGGATGGAAACCACCGGGTTGGGCGCGCGGGAGGGGATTTTCCAGACCCCGGGGATGGAAGCGGAGCACTTGGGGCATTTTCCATCCGCGCCCAGGCGGTCGAGCTTTACGAGATAACCCTGCCGCTCGATCAGGAGCTCACCACAGGAGGGACAATAGGTGTTCTCGGTGGTGCCTACCTCGCCGGGGCGGTTACCGGAATAAACGTAATTCAATCCGGCAGACTTGCCGATACCGTAGCTTAGGTTCAATTGGCCGGGTTCGGTCCAATCCCCGCCGCCCATCTTGTAATCCGGATGGAAAGCCGTGACGTGCCAGGGGATGTCCCTGGACACCGAGGCGATGAAGCGGGCGATATCCCCCAGTTCTTTCTCGCTGTCGTTCAGGCCGGGGATCACCAGGGTCACGATCTCCACCCAGAAGCCCATCGCCTTGAGCCGCTCGATGGTTTC
>DATKOC010000047.1:0-3597 GCA_035524855.1 bacterium | reverse complement strand
GCTCATGTGGCCCCTGTTGCTCGTCTCCCTGGCCACCGTGACCGTGGTCCTGGAGCGTCTTTGGTTCATCCTGCGGGAAGGCCGGTCCCGTAGGCCCGACGATGTGGAGGCCTTCTTCAACCGGTTGGAGAGAGGAAAAGTCCAGGAGGCCCAGGAATCCGGGAAACGTTCCGCCGATTTCACCGCCCGAGCCTTGGGCCATGGCCTGGAGCACCGCTCGACTTCCTTTTCCAGCGCCTATCTGCAAGCGGCGGCCCGGGAATTGTCCCGCTTCAGCCGGGGGCTCCCGGTCCTGGACACGGTCATCACTTTGGCGCCCTTGATGGGGCTCCTGGGGACGGTCACGGGACTCATCCGGTCCTTCGGTCTTTTGGGGGATTCGGAGCTCCAGGCCCCGGCGGCCCTGACCGGCGGGATCGCCGAGGCCCTCATCGCCACCGCCTTCGGGCTCATGATCGCCATCACGGCTCTTATCCCATTCAACTATTTGAATGCCCGCCTGGAATCGGCCCGCCGGGAATTGGAGGACGCGGGGACCCAGGCCGAATTGGTGCTCCAGAAAGGGGGTCGATGAGATGGTCATCCCTTCGGTTGTCACCCGTAAAAGGGCCCGGATCGAGATCATCCCGCTCATCGACGTGATGTTCTTTCTCTTGGCCACTTTCATCATGGTCTCGCTTTCCATGATCCAGAACGCCGCCGTGCCCGTGAACCTGCCTGGGGCCCATTCGGCCCAAAGCCAGAAGGACAAACCGGCCGCCGTCTTGACCGTCACGAAGGCCGGCCAGGTTTATTGGGGAAAGGAACCGGTCCCCATGTCCGATCTGGGCCCCCGGCTCCATGGCCTCTTGGCCGCCGACCCGGATCCCAAGGTCTTCATCCATGGGGATAAGGAAGCGAATTTCGGGCTGGTGGTCTCCCTGCTGGACGAGGTCCGAAAAGCGGGGATCAAACGCACCGCCTTGCGGACTTCCAACAAAGGGAAATGACATGGCCCAGGGTATTTGGATAAAAAGAGGCGGGGACCATGCCTTAAGGACCTGTTTTTTCCTGGCCCTCATGCTCCATGGGACGGTCTTCGTGGCGGGGAGCCTGGGTTTGGGGACCCGGGCAGAATACGGGATCCAGGGCCAACAGGCCACGGCCAGCGGGGCCCCACGAACGAAACCTCCTGAGGATATGACGGTGGAACTGGAGACTTTATCCGAGGAAGCCGAGCCGGTGCGCCGGAAGGCGGTACCGACTCCCTTACCCACCCCCATGCCTCCCGGGAACGGGGGAGTGGCCCAGGCGGGGTCCATGGACCTGCCTTCTTATTTCAAGAATCCACCGCCTCCCTACCCGGAAGAAGCCCGGCGGGCCAAACAGGAAGGGTTGGTCCTGTTGCGGGTATCCGTGGATAGCAAGGGGGACGTCTTCCAAGTTCGGCTCCTCAAAAGCTCCGGGTTCCCATCGTTGGATGAGGCGGCCCTAGGCGCTGTCCCTAAATGGCGGTTCAAACCGGCCCGCATGGGCGGGATAGCGGTTTCGACCGAAGTGGATGTGCCCATCAGCTTCCAGCTTGAGGACCGCAGATGGTGAACATAAACCGATTGTGGTTTGAGGTAGGGCTACCGACCACAAGCGCCTTTGGACACCCCGGGAAATAAGGTCTTAAAAGTTCAGTGGACTTTTTCTCCACTGCTCTTGTGCACAAGCGAAATTTGGCAAGGCCTTTAGAGTGTCATAACCGTGTCATTGGAATCCATTTTTTAGGGTTTTTGACCGTCGCAGGTTGGTACGAACCGTCAAAATAAAAAAAGCCTCTGCCCACCAAACCATTGTGGGCAAAGGCTTTTAAAATTTTGCTGGGGACTGAGATTTTTACTCGGGGATCGGGGTTGTGGCCTAAAAGAATTTCAAGTCCACTGCCTTACCAATTAGGACTAACCCTCCCACCGGCCCCAATTGTACCCGCTTTCCAGAAGCCAAGTCAGGGGGCCATATTGTACTTAAATTGGGGAAAGGGACAACTATATATGTCTTTGGGACCATGGGCCTAATTAAGTGGTTCGTGGACGCCAGCCTTTGTTCCCATAGACTTCGAACCGGTAAATTTTCAAAAAAATCCAGTTGCTTTTTTCAATATAGTTAACTATATAGCTAATATTAATCAACGGGGAAAAGCACTGAGATCGAAAAACGCCACCGCGCCATTGGACCATATCTTTTACGCCCTCTCGGACCCTACCCGGAGGGGGATTCTCGAGGTGCTTTCCAAGGGGGAGGCCCAAGTGGGGGAATTGGCAAGCCGCTTTGACTTAAGCCTTCCGGCGGTCTCCAAGCACTTGAAGGTGCTGGAAAGGGGAAACCTCATCCAACGCAAAGCCCACGAAACCGACGGGCGGGCGAAGATATTGGCCCTGAAGGCCGGACAGTTGGACAAGGCTACCCATTGGATTGAAAAACACCGGCAGTATTGGAACCACCAGTTCGACGCTTTGGAGCGGTTCCTGGAAAATCAACCCCGCAAGGAGAAACTCCGTGACGACAAACGAGAGTAATTTGATATTGGTCGTGACCCGGACCTTTCAGACGGATCCGGAGAGCCTCTTTGACGCTTGGACCCGTCCTGAGCTCATGAAACAGTGGTTCCATGGCTTGGGAGCCTGGACGACCCCTTTGGCCGAAGCCGACCTGAGGGTCGGTGGCGCCTGGAGGGTGGATATGAAAAAACCGGACGGGAAGGTGTACGCCCATTTTGGGAAATATAAGGTCATCGAAAGACCCGTTAAATTGGCGTTCACTTGGCATCCCTACGCGGATGAGAGCTATGAAACGATGGTTACCCTGCGCTTCAAGGGGTTATCCAATGGAACAACGGAACTGACGTTGACGCACGAAGGTTTCCGAACCGACCAGCATAAGGCGGAACATAACGGCGGCTGGAACAGCTGCCTGGACAGCTTGATGCAGTTTGCCGGCACAAAATCCTAGGAGGGGACGATGAGGACGATCATTCAGAAAGTCCGGTTTAAAGCGACACCGAAAGAGCTTTATAGCATCTTCCTTGATTCCAAAAAACACACCGAGGCCACGGGAGGAAAGGCGAAAGTTAGCCCAAAAGTAGGCGGCTCCTTTACGGCGTGGGAAGGGTATATTCATGGAAAAAATATCATGATTGTCCCTGGCCGGATGATCGTGCAATCCTGGCGGAGCGGGGAATTTAAGGCTCAGGACCACGATTCCATATTGGCCCTGACTTTCGAGAAGGCCCCGGGGGGCACCCTGCTGACCATGGTCCACGCGATGGTGCCGGACCATAAGGCGAAGGGCTTCGCCAAGGGTTGGCATGACTTTTATTGGAAACCCCTTAAGAAGTATTTGGCGAAGAAGTGAATTCGACGTGTTAAGAAGCAAAAAAATTAGGAGGATGTCATGAAGAATGTTTGGATGAAGGGAATGTTGGCCCTGGTCGTTTTATCGGTCTTGGGTTCGGTCCAAATGCTGCGGGCCGACATGGACAAGAAACCCGCGGCTCCGAAAATGCCGGCGGAGTTCGACAAACTAAAGGCTTTGGTCGGCACCTGGAAGGGAACGGCTCAAAAAGGCGAGGGC
>DATKOC010000046.1:0-3675 GCA_035524855.1 bacterium | reverse complement strand
AAGCGAGACCGGCAGGACGCCCTTGACGGTGTCAAACACGACCCCACGGTGTCCCGCCGGGACAATGACCACCGTGTCCTGGAGCAGGGTTAAAAGAAAAGCCGCGATCAGGGTGATGACCATGTACTTGGCCAAGGCCTTGGTCAGCTCGGGGATGAGCAGGTTCTTGTGGGCGTCGAAGAATGTCTTCCAACGGAAGGCCAACAGGATGATGACGATGATGACGGCGATTGTAAACCACATGGTTCAGTTCCTTTCCTTGGACGAGGGATAAATCCAAATCACGACCGTCAAGGCCGCGCCCAGCACGGCCAGGATGCCGTCTACCATCCGGACGGGGACGCGCTCGGAAAACACCACCACGATAGACCAGATGGCCGCGGTGGCAAGTATCCGGGTCAGGATGTTGGTGGAGACTGAGGTTGGGGGGGCCATAGGATTCCTGGGTTTGGATTGCCGAATGGGCTTCAAGTACCTTAAAATTAGGCCTCAAACTTGTCAATCTAATACAGGTTTGGGAAACGAATCTTTCCATTCAAGTACCCCAACCCGCGCGAGGAAAACCATGTTCGAAGATTCTAACAAGGCCGAGAGGGAGGAAATGCGGCGGCTCCAGGAATGCCTCCAGGCCACGCATTTCCTCCACCGCCTAAAACTGCCGGAGCTGGAGAAACTCATGTCGGCCATGAGGAAGATCCATTACCCCGCGGGGAGCGTGGTGTTCAACGAGGGGGACCCGGGCGACACCTTCTACCTGGTGTCCAAGGGCAAACTTTCCTACTGGGTGAAAAAGCTCTTCGGGGAGAAACAGGTGGCCGAGCTCCATCCCAAGGATTATTTCGGCGAGGCGGCCCTGGTGAACACCGCCCCCCGCTCGGCGACCGTGCGGGCCGAGACCGACTGCGACCTGTTCGTGCTTCGGAAGGATGATTTCAAGGCCACCCTCATGGCCAATCCGGAAATCGCCCAGCTCATCAAGCTCCACATGCTCCAAAGGAACCAGGCGAAGAAATAAGCCCTGGGGGCTCCCCTGGGCCCCGGCGCGAAACGCGGGACCGGTTAAGCCCTTAGGTCGATATGGCCGCCGCCCATCGGGGCGGAGCCTACACCGGGGGAAGTCTCCCCCTCCGCCGGGTCTTTTTCCCGCTGTCCCTGCCCGGAATGCTTTCCCTCGGGATTGGGATTTTTCCCGTCCCGGACCGGGTCCAAGCTTCCCGCTTCCTTCTTCGCCGCCAAGTCCATCAAATCCTTGACCTTCCGCATCTTCACTTCCATCTCGGATTCGGCCCGGGTTTGCTTCGCCGCCTTCTCGGCCTGGTAGGCCCGCTGGATCTGGTCGGCCGTGGGCCCCAGGTCCCTCAGGAAATTGTTCTTGTGGATTTTCAACCCTCTCCACCCGGCCTGGAATAACCCAATACCGCGTCAAGGGCCTTTTGCCGCTCCAGCAGGCGGCGGGGCACCTGGGCCAGGAGGGACGGGTCCAACCGGCGCCCTTTCCCGACACGGTCCTTTTCGATCCGGTTCGTCGCCGTAATCTCATTGTCCCCGCCCCCCGGGTCATGGGGGGTCCGGAAGACCCGCTCCAGCAAGGCATGGTCCCAGGACATCCCCAGGAACCTGAAGACGGGATCGAGGGCCTTTCGGGGATCCTCCACCAAGTCCTCGTACTTGATCGGGCAAACGCGCGGGTTCCCCGCCTCAAAGGACACCATGGCCTCGGTCTTCTCCACCCAGTTTTCCAGGAGGGCGGCCAGGTAACTCTCCGGGTGCTTGGCCACGTAGGGGGAAGCCCACCACATAGGACCCTTCTCCGGCATTTGCAAACCGGATTGGGCCACGTCCAGCCCATTGCGGTAGAGGCAGATGTAACGCGCGTCGGGGAAGGCCCATTCGATTTCCTTGAGGTCATTGACGTTCTGGGGCGTCTTATCGCACCAGACCTTCTTGCCGATGGCCCGCAAGTGGCTATCCATGAAGCCGTCCAGGATTTTTCGGACTTCCTTTTGGACGATCTGTTCCCGCTCCCCTACTGTTCCGGGCGTGATGAAGCCGGTGGTGCGGGCGACGGCCAGCTTCAGGAACTTCGCCAACTGCCCCATGAATAATTCCCCCGGACAGCAGATGTCCGGATGGGTGTCCAGGATGTAATGAAGGAGGGTCGAGCCCGACCGCTCACAGCAAAGGATGAAGAGGGGGGAAGTTTGGGGCATTTGATGAATATAGACGGGCCTTCGGGGCGGAAAGTGCCGGTCCAAGGGGTCTCAATACGCTCGTCCCCCAAATAGACCACCGAAATTCTTGGAACCAACCTTCAATGATTACGTTTTACGGGCGCACAATACGAGTCCGGTGGACCAATTCATCTTGCTGACGTGAAAATCCTTGAGTCCCTCAAGTTTTAAGAGCAATTCCGCGACGGATTTTTCGTGCCCCGCGACCCAATTGGGCTGGGGCAGCATGTCATCCACTACGTAAAACCCGCCCGGTGCCACCAACCGCAGGGTTTCCTCGAGGGTGTTATATTTCCCGGGCCAGGAATCGGCGAAAACAAGGTCGAACTTTTGGCCCGCCAGGGACCGGATGAACTCCGCCCCCTCGGCGACCTTCAGGGTCAGGCGCTTATCCGAACCCAAGTGCTTTGCCGCGACGGCCGCCGCCTCCGGATTGTTATCCACCGACAACAAAGTCGACGCCCCATCCATCCCGTCAAGCAGCCAGGCGGCGGACAGTCCCGTGCCCGTGCCAATCTCCAAAAACCGCCCTTTGGGTTTCGAGGCGGCCAGGGTCCTCAGGAAATTTCCAGTCAGGAGGTCGGACCCCATCCCAAAGCCCATGGCTTGGGTGGCTTCCAAAATCGCCGCGTACCGGGGGGACAACCGAACGGCTTCTTGATCGTTCAATGGAATGCTCCCTCTTTTTATACCGCTCAGATCCTCAAACCACCCTCAAGGCGAGGGGGGCAGGTCGTTGGGATCGGGCAGTTGGTCCGGGGGCGTGGGTTCCGGGCTGGGGATGGCTCCGTCAATGAGCACCGAGTTCAGGTGGGTCGCCCCACGGGGAGTCGGGGCGGCATCCCCCACGTCGGCGTCCTCATCCGCCGAGGTCGCCTCGATCCCGTCTTCTTGAGGGGCCCGGGCCCTTTTGGGTTTGGGCTTCGGTTTTTTCTTGGGCGCGGGAGGCTTCACCTTCGGCTTAGGGGTCGGCGTGGGGATGGCGGTAGGCGTGGAGGTCGAGGTAGAGGTGGCGGTCGCGGTGAAGGTGGGCGGCACGGTGGGCACGGGCGAAGGGGTGGGGACGGGGGTCGGGGGCGGCGGGCCCAACCGGAAGCCCCATACGTTCAAGGTGAATGGCAGTTTCGCCATCAGGGACCCCAACCATTCCTGTCCGGCGGGAGAGGTGAACCACCCCACCATTCCGGCCACCAGGGCCAGCGCCAGGAAAAACACCATGGTTTTCCGGGTTTGGGCGGGCTTCCTGGTTTTTCCCTTCCCCGGCGGGGTCACCTGGTAGACCCCGATTTTCCGGTCGATGTTCTTCAGGTCCTTGGCGCCCTCGAAAACGGTGCTGAACTCGGGCATGTTCTTGATGTGGTGGTAGACGTCCTCGGACACGTAGATGCCGCCGGGCTCGGCGATGGACTCCAGCCTCGAGGCGATGTTGACCCCGTCCCCCAGG
>DATKOC010000045.1:0-7781 GCA_035524855.1 bacterium | reverse complement strand
CGGTCAGAGCCTTCCGGGCTGAAAGCAGGGTTAAGGCACCATTAACTACGGCGCCTAAAAGGGGCGCGATGGCGATGACCCAGATCCAGTCGTAGTTGACCAGGGCGATATTTTGAAAATGTTCCAGTCTTAGCATTCCATACCTTTTGAATTTTAATTGCGGTCATTGCGAGGAGTGTCGACCGCATAGGTCGGCGTTAACGACGTGGCAATCTCAGTTTAAATAATTTTCCCCTGGGGAAAAGGCATATTCAAAACTGAGGTTGCTTCGTCATCTTCGCCCGCCTATTCGGCGGGCATTCCTCGAAATGACAGCGGTTCTATCCCTTGAGGGATTTAAACAAATCCAAATCCACCGTTTCCTTCAAGCGGAACAAGGCGATCACGATCGCCAGTCCCACGCAGGCTTCCGCCGCCGCCACCGCCACCACGAAAAGGACGATCACCTGCCCCGTCAGGTCCCCCCGAAGCCGGGAAAAGACCACGAAGGAAAGATTGACGGCGTTCAGCATCAATTCCAGCGACATGAGCGCCACGAAGATGTTCTTGCGGGACAAGACTCCCGCCACTCCGATCCCGAAAAGGACGGCGGAAAGCGTCAAGTAATGCGTGGGCGTTATGGGATAGAGCATGTCCATTAAAGCTTCCTTTTCGCCAACACCAGGGCCCCCACCACGGCGGCCAGGAGCACCAGTGAAAGCATTTCGAACGGAAACAAGTAATTCGAGAAAAGCATCCCGCCCACGGAAACGATGTCCCCTTCCATGGTAGTCCCTGGAAAAACCTTGTCAGTGCCTTTGGGCAAGGCGATAAAAAGAACGGGGACGACAATTCCCCCGAACACGCCCGCCAGCGATAGGAGGAGCGTCGCCCCATTGGCCTTCATGGGCTTGAGGTCATCGGTATGCAGGTTGAGCAGCATAATGACGAAGATCATCAGCACCATGATGCCGCCCGCGTAAACGAGGATCTGGAGGATGGCCACGAAAGTGGCCTCCAGGGTGGCGTACAGGGCTGCCAGGGCCGCGAAGGCGCCCACCATGGCCAGGGCCGAGGCGATGGGGTTGGTCCGGGTGATGACCAATAAACCCATGCCGATAATGATGGACGCTAAAATATAAAACACAACAGCTTCAAGCATATTCGCCTTTCAGTTTTAAGTCCGCGGTCCGTAGTGTGAAGTTGATGAGGTTTTCGCCAGGAACTTCCTGGTGAAAACATACCGCAACTTCAAACTTCGACCTCCCCATGCCCGGCTTATGGCCGTGCATGCGGCCCATGCGTCCAGACCATCGGTCGCGGCGGGTTGTACCCCGTCACGATATCCTTATTATCGTGGTCCATCAGGAATTCCTTGTGATAAACCAAGGATTCCCGGGTGTAATCCGCGATCATCACTTCCGGAACGTCCATGCGGATGGCGTCCAGGGGACAGGCCTCCACGCAAAAACCGCAGAACACGCAGCGCAGCATATCGACGTCGAATTTCTCCGGGAACTTCTCGATGTTCGGGTCGGGCGACTCGGCGGCCAGGATATGGATGCACTCGGCGGGGCAGGCCGTGGCGCAAAGCATGCAGGCCGTGCAGCGGCTGGATCCGTCCTCCCGCTTCATCAGCCGGTGCCGGCCCCGGGTGGTGGGGGGCAATTCCTTCTTTTGCTCGGGATAGAAAACCACCGGCATGCCCTTGGGGTTGAGGAGGTTCTTGAACACGTGGCCCATCGTCAGGGCCAGGCCCTTGAGAACCTCGATCACGTAGAATTTTTGGGTGCCCGCCATACCGGGCCGCTGGACCACTTTCATTCCAAACTCCTAACTTTTCTGCGACAAGATCAAAAGGCCGGTCACCACCAGGTTGAGCAGCGCCAATGGCAGCATGACCTTCCAGCCCATGTTCATCAATTGGTCGTACCGGAACCGGGGCAGGGTCCAACGGACCCACACGAAGAGCCAGCAGAAAAAGAGCACCTTGGTCAGGAGACAGAGCATCTGGAGCAAGGCCGCCAATACCGGCGGGGCCCAAGGAGCAAACGGCCCGTTAAAGAAGGTGACTAGAAAACCCAGGGCCGCTAAGGCCGCCCCAAAACCGGCCCCAGCTAGGATTTTGGATTCCAATCCTTTCATTCCTTTATAGAGGGCCTTTTGGGAACCTCCCCGGATGGAGACCAGGGCCCCAAAAGCCACTCCCCCCACGATGACCATCAGGCACAGAACGAGGAAAACCGCCTGGGGATGCTGGAGCAAGACCGGCGTGGGCACGTAAGGCACCTGGTATCCACCGAGGAAGAGGGTGGAAATCACGAAGGAGGCCACCACCATGTTGGCGTATTCCGCCATGAAGAAAAGGGCGAACTTCATGCTGGAATATTCCACGTGGTACCCGGCCACGAGTTCCGATTCCCCCTCGGCCAAATCAAAGGGGTTGCGGTTGGTCTCGGCGAAAGCCGAAACGAGGAAGAGGAGGAAGCCCACCGGCTGCATGAAAATTCCCCAATGCGGCAGGGGCAGGGTATGCCCCGCGAAATCCAGGAACCCACCCTGGCTGTTGACGATCTCGTCTATTTTGACTCCTTGGTAAACCATCAGCAGTCCCACCACCGCCAACCCCATGGACAACTCATAGGAAACCATCTGGGCCGAGGAGCGGATGCCCCCCAAAAGGGAGAACTTATTGTTGGAAGCCCACCCCGCGAGGATCACCCCGAAGACTCCCATGCTGGTGATGGAGAGGATATAGAGGACGCCCACGCCGAAATCGGCGGCCTGGAACCGGATGGCATGGCCCATTACCTCGATGGGCGCGGCCAGGGGAATGACCAGAAGGGGCAGGAGCGCCACCGTCATGGACCAGAAAGGCGCCAGCAGGAAATAAAAGCGGTTGGCCTGGGACGGCGTGATGTTTTCCTTCATCAAGAGTTTGATCACATCCGCGAAGTTGTGGATCATGCCGAACAACCGGAAACCCAGGATTTCCGCGCGGTTGGGCCCAATGCGGTCCTGGATGATGGCGCTTCCCTTCCGCTCCAGCCAGATGAAGAAGGGGATGAACTGCAGGGGCGTCAACCACATGACGACGACCATGACGGAAATGTTAATGAGCGTGAATAGTTGTGAATCCACTTAAGTTTCCCCCGGTCTTTTCACTTTTGTGCTTTCACACTTTCTCACTTTTTGCCGTTCCTAATACGTTCGGTTGGCAACGGATTCCCTGGAACGGTTCCTCTGCCATCGGCGGCAAGTCCAAAACCTTGCCGGTCCCCGGAATCGAGTTGAAGGTGAGTCCTTTCAACTGCTCCACTTCCTTGGCCATGGCGTTGAAAATGGAAGGGGTGTCCTGGAATTCGAACCCTTCCAGCTTAAGCGCCTTGGCGAGTCGGCAAACCCAAAGGGAGGCTTCCACCACGTCGGGATTCTCGGGCTCCACGGCCTGCCGGAAGCGTTGCAGGCGGCTGGTGGCGTTCACGAAGGTGCCGTTCTTTTCCGTAAAGGGCCTCAAGGGGAAAAGCATTGATCCTTGCTCCGCCATTTTTGTCTTGTGGACCGAAAGCACGACCAGGGCCTTCACCTTTCCGTAAACCTTCTTGGCCCTTTCCTCGTCCTGGCCGAAGGGATTGTTGTGCATGACGATAACGACCTTGAATTGGCCTTTTTCAATCTGTTCCAGCAGGTCCTTCCCTTCGGTATCGATCCCTAAGAGTTTCAGGCCCTGGGTATTCGGGGTTTTGTCCGCCAGCTTGAGGATCTTATCCTCCTCGCCTTTCTTGCCCCAGAAGGGTGCCGCCAGGTTTTTCACCTTGAACCGCTTCTCAAAGAGCTTCTTGAATAGGTAATTGTCTTCCAGGGCCGCCGCGGGCGAGGCAATGCCCGCCACCTCGTCGGGGGAGATGCCTTCCAACAACTTAGCCAATTCGGCAATGCCTTCCTGCAAAGGATGAGTGGCGTGGCCCAAGCGGACTTCGCTCACTCGGTTTTCCTGCCAATGGTTGAAGGAAAATCGGCCCTCGTCGCATATCCAGGTCTTATTCAGCTGGGAGTTGTCGCGGGGCATGAAGCGGTAGATATGGCCTTTGTTTTGTTCCACCGTGATGTTGCAGCCCCGCGCGCATCCGGGGCAGACGGACTCGGTTTTCTTGAGGAACCAGACTCTCTGTTTGAAGCGGAATTCCTTGAGGGTGAGCGCCCCCACCGGGCAGATGTCGGTCACGTTACCTGAGTAGGCGTTGTCGAGCCGCTTGCCGGGAAAGATAGTGATCGTGGATTCGTGGCCCCGGTTGACGATGCCCAACTCGGAGGTCTTGGGCACCTCGTCCACGAAACGGATACAGCGGCTGCAAAGCACGCAGCGCTCCTGGTCCAGCATGATGTGCTCGCCGATGTCCTCGGCCTTGCCGCCCTTGAAATAGCGTGGCACTCCGCGGCGGAAATCGTAAAGCCCGTATTCCATGTATTGGTTCTGCAGTTTGCACTCCCCCGCCTTGTCGCAGACCGGGCAGTCCAGGGGATGGTCGAGGAGGAGGAATTCCAGCGCGGTCTTCTGGGCCGCCTTGGCCTTGGGGGAGAGGGTGTGGATGACCATGCCCTCGGCCACCTTGGTGTTGCAGCCCACGGTCAGCATGGGGCCCTTGGGCCCCTCGATTTCCACCATGCAGGTGCGGCAGTTCCCGGCCACGGGCAGGTAGCGCTGGTAGCAGAAATGCTCCAGGGGCACGTTGTTGGACAGCGCCGCCTCCAGGACATTTGTCCCGTCCGGCACTTCCATGGGTTTGCCGTCGATAGTGATCTTTGCCATTTAAAACCTTTTCACCACAGAGTTCACGGGGTTAAAACCATGAGATTTTCAGTTTCGTTCTTCCGCTTTACTCTGTGTCCTCCGTGTACTCTGTGGTTCAATTTGCCGTTATCTTTTCCGGCACAACCACGGTGTTCTTCACCAAGTACTTCTCGAAATCCTCGCGGAACTTCTGGATAAAACTCCTGACCGGCATGGCGAGAGCGGACGAGAAGACGCAGATGGTCTTACCTTCCATGTTGTTGGCGATTTCCAACATCAGGTCCAGGTCCTTGGCGGTAGCTTCCCTCGTTACAATTTTTTTCAACAGCCGGTCCTCCCAGGCCGTGCCCTCTCGGCAGGGAGTACATTGTCCGCAGGACTCGTCGGCGTAGAAATGGGTCAGGTTCTTCAACACCATCGCCATATCCGTATGCTCGTTCATGATGATGGCGCAGCCGGTGCCGAACATGGTCTTGTGGTCCCGCATGCTCTCGTAAGTGAGGGTCAGGTCCTGGCATTCCTGGGCGGTCAGGATCGGGCAGGAGGATCCCCCGGGAATGACGGCCTTGAGCTTGCCGCCCTTCACGCCCTTGCCGTAATTCTCGATGAATTCCATCATGGGCAGGCCGAATGGCATTTCCCAATAACCCGTTTGGTGCACATGGCCCGACAGCCCGAAGACGTGGGTGCCGGCGGATTCCTTGGTGCCGATGGCCGTGTAGGCGGCCGCGCCGTGTTCGATGATCCAGGGCACGGAAGAGAGGGTTTTTACGTTGTTGACGATGGTCGGGCAGCCGAAGGCCCCCACGACCGCCGGAAACGGGGGCTTAATGCGGGGTTGTCCCTTTTTGCCCTCGAGGGATTCAATCAGTCCCGTCTCTTCCCCGCAAATGTAAGCGCCAGCGCCACGATGGACATAAATCTCCAGGTCAAAACCAGACCCTTGGATGTTCTTGCCCAAGTAGTTGGCCTTCTTGGCCTCCTCGATGGCGGCGTTCAATCGGTTGATCTGTTCCAGGAACTCCCCGCGCACATAGACATAGGCCGTGTGGCAGTTGATGGCGTAACTCGCGCAAATGATCCCTTCTATTAATAGATGGGGATCGTAAAGCATCATGAATCGGTCGGTGAAGGTCCCCGGTTCGCCCTCGTCAGCGTTGACGACCAGGTAAATGGGCTTACCGGTGTTTTGGGGCACGAAGGACCACTTCATCCCGGCAGGAAAGCCCGCCCCCCCCCGGCCCTTAAGCCCGGAGGCCTTCACTTCCTCGATGACCTCAGCCGGTTTCTTGGCAAAGAGATTTTTCAAGGACGAGTAGCCGCCCGTCTCAAGATATACATTGAGGGTGTGGCTGTTTTTTATGCCGAAGCGTTTGGTCAGTTGAGGTTGGAAATCCGCCATCACTTTTTCCTCAAATCGTTGATGAGTTTCTCGGTGCTCTCGGGCGTCAGGTTCTCGTGGTAGTCGTCGTTCACCTGCATACAGGGCGCGGTGTGGCAGGAGGCCAGGCATTCCACCAGTTGGTAGCTGAATTTCCCGTCGGGGGTGGTCTCCCCGGGCTTCAGGTTCAAAATCCTTTCGATGGTCTTCTTGATTTCCTCCGAACCGTTCAGGAGGCAGGCGATGGTCTGGCAGACCTGCAAGTGGTACTTCCCCGGCTTTTTTTTCTGGTACATGGTGTAAAACTGGGCCACTTCCAAAACTTGGGCGGGGGAACAGCCCACCAGGTCGGCCACGCAAACCATGGCGTCGGTGGAGATCCACCCGAATTCCTTCTGGGCCAACCACAGGGCCGGCAACAGGGCCGCGCGCCGCACGGGATAGCGGGCGGCAATACTCTCAAACTCGGCTATGGTTTCTTTTTTAAATTGAACGGCCATTCTCATTTACCTTTCAATTCAGTTAGAAGTGGGGAGTTAGGAGTGAGAAGTTAAAACTCCTAACTGCTAACTCCTAATTCCTAACTTTCTTACCGATCCAGTTCACCCGCGATAATGTTAATGGAACCCAAATTCGCCACCGCGTCGGCGATCATGGTTCCCTCGATCATCCCGTGGTAGGCCGCGAAATTCATGAAGCAGGGCGGCCGGCACTTCACCCGATAGGGGTTCTTGCTGCCGTCCGCGATGATCGTGAATCCCAATTCCCCATTGGCGGCCTCGGTGGCGTCGTAAATCTCCCCCGGCTCGGGGCAGATGCCATGCATGATGATCTTGAAGTGGTTCATCAGACCCTCGATATTGCCGTAGGTCTGCTGTTTGGGGGGCAAGGCCACTCGCTTGTCGTCTGTCATGACTGGCCCAGCGGGCAACTTCCGGAGCGCTTGGTCGATGATGTGGATGGATTCCTCAATCTCGTAAAAGCGGATGAAGATTCGGTCGTAAATGTCGCCCGTCGTGCCCACCGGGATGTCGAATTGGAACTTGTCGTAGTGGTAATAGGGCTCGGCCTTGCGCAGGTCGTACTCCACACCGCTGGCCCGGAGCGTCGGCCCCGTCCAGCCGAAGGAGATGGCCTTTTCCTTGGAAATCACGCAAATATCGCGGGTGCGGTCCAGGAAGATCCGGTTCTTGGCGATGAGCTTTTGGATGTCCTGCACGGCCCCCTGGATTTCCTTGCACACCACCCGGACCTCACCGTCAAAGGAAGGGTAAACATCCCGTGTCAGGCCACCGATGCGCGTGTAGCTGGAGGTCAGCCGCGCCCCGCAAAGTTTTTCCAGGATGTTGTAGACCTTCTCCCGCACGTTGAAGGAGTACCAGAAATTGGTCAAGGCTCCGATATCCACCAAATTGGCCCCAGCGCAGACCAGGTGGTCGATGATGCGGTTGAGCTCGCAGGTGATGACCCGGATATAGACCGCCCGGTCGGGAATCTGGATGCCCAGCATGCGCTCCACGGCCTTGCAGAACCCAACGTTGTTCATAATGGCCGATACGTAATTGAGCCGGTCGGTGTAAGGAATGCATTGCTGGAAGGTGTGGACTTCGCAGTCCTTCTCGAAACCCC
>DATKOC010000044.1:0-14626 GCA_035524855.1 bacterium | reverse complement strand
GCGCTGACAACCCCCTGCACCCTCTGCAACTTTTTGAGCACTTTTTCCAACTGGTCGGCTTGGGCGATGGCCACGACAAAATAACCTTGGGCCCAGCCCCCTTCCAGCGCCTTGGCATTGGCCTCGTGGATGAGCACCCCTTCCTCGGAAATGGCCAGGAGCATATCCGCCAATAATTTTTCCCGGTCCTTGGCCTTCACTTCCACGGCCACTTGGTACGTTTGACCCGCGTTGCCTTCCCAGGAAACCGGCATCATACGGCTCTCCCCCTCAGGCAGTTGGAGCGTATTGGGGCAGTCGGTGCGGTGGATGGAGACTCCCCGGCCCCGGGTCACGTAACCTACGATGGGGTCGCCGGGCACCGGTGTGCAGCATCGGGCGAAGCGGATGAGGAAATCCTTCTGTCCGCCGATGGATATGCCCTTGATGGGAGGGGCGGGGCCGCTCGCCGGAACTTGGGAGGTCGTGCCCTTCGAAGTCCGAACTTCAGAACCCTTTTCCTCCAAGTGTTTCTCTTGCGCCGGGGAGTGCTCTTCCGGCTGGGTCTTGGCGATGAGCTTATTGAGGATCTGCTTGGCCGAAATTTCGCCATGCCCGGTGTTGGCCAAGAGCTCGTTGACGCTGTGGCACCCGAAGGATTCCAGCAACCCTTCCAGGGCGCCCGACTTGAAGGCGGCGTTGAAGTCCACCCCCATGCGGGGAGCTTCCTTCTCCAGCATATGCTTGCCCTTGTCGATCTCGTCGGCCGACAGGTGGGTACGGAACCAGTGCCGGATCTTGTTCTTGGCCCGGCTGGTGACCACGATCTTGACCCAGTCGCGGCTGGGCACGCGGGAAGACTGGGTGAGAACCTCCACGATGTCCCCGTTTTTCAGCACATAACGGAGGGGCACCATCTGGCCATTCACCTTCACCCCCATCGTGTGCGTCCCCACGTCGGTGTGGACCGCGTAGGCGAAATCGAGCGCCGTCGCGCCCCGGGGCAGTTCCTTCACTTCACCCTTCGGCGTGAAGACGAAAACCTCGTCGTCAAAGAGGTCCACCTTCATGGCCTGGGCGAACTCGGTCGTGTCCTTGATGTCCTGTTGGAGGTCCAGGAGCTGGCGCATCCAGGCGAATTTCTCGTCTTCCTTGCCGCCCGTCCTTCCCTCCTTGTAAATCCAATGCGCGGCGATGCCTTCCTCGGCCGTGCGGTGCATCTCGTACGTGCGGATTTGGATTTCCAGCGGCTGGCCTTCCGGCCCCATCACCGTGGTATGGAGGCTCTGGTACATGTTGTTCTTGGGCATGGCCACGTAGTCCTTGAACCGGCCCGGCAGGGGCTTCCAGATGGTGTGGACCATCCCCAGCGCCTCATAGCATTCCTTAACCGTGTTAGTGAGTACGCGGACCGCCATGAGGTCGTAAATCTCATCGAAACTTTTCTGCTGCTCGACCATCTTGTGGTAGATGCTGGTGAAATGCTTGGAGCGTCCCTGGACCTGGGCGGTGATGCCCGACTCCTTGAGCTTTTCCTGGAGGATGTGGATGACGTTCTCCAGCATCCTTTCCCGCTCGGCTTTCTTCATGGCGATCTTCTTGACCAGGTCGTAATAGGCGTCGGGCTGGAGGTAGCGGAAGCAGAGATCCTCCAACTCGCTCTTGATCTTGGCGATTCCCAAACGGTGGGCCAAGGGCGCGTAGATGTCCAAAGTCTCCTTGGCCATTTTTTCCCTGCGGTCCGGCGGAAGGAACTCGAGGGTGCGCATGTTGTGAGTCCGGTCGGCCAGTTTAATGAGGATGACCCGGACATCCTTGGCCATGGCCACCAGCATCTTGCGGGTGCTCTCGGCGTGGCCGATGGAGGCGTCCTGGAACTTACGGGTCGAAATTTTGGTGACACCCTCCACCAGGTCGGCGATCTCCTGGCCGAATTCGGCCTTGAGTTGGTCATAGGTTACGGAAGTGTCTTCCAGGATGTCGTGGAGCAGGGCGGCGGCGATGGTGACCGAGTCCATGTGGAGCTCGGCCAGGATGTCGGCCACCCCCACCAAGTGGGTCAGGTATTCGTCGCCCGAAAGGCGTTGCTGGCCCTGGTGGGCCTTTTTGGCGAATTCGTAGGCTTTTTGGATCAGGGAACGGTCGAGGGATACGTCGGAAGGAGAGGTTCCCGTGGACGTGTTTTTATCAATAAGAGCCTGGATACCCATGTTGAACCTTGCCGGCCGCGAAGCAAATGCCACATACCTCGGCGAGCCATAAGCCCCACCCCCCGGAGGAAACAGGACCTTGGAATTAATGTAGCACCGGCACCAGGCCGGGACAACTGGTCAATGCCGCGAATGGCTCAATGCCGATATTTTCTGGCGGGTTTCGGCGGCCTTTTGATCCTCGCCCCGGGCGGCCTGCACTTGTTCCAGCCTCGTCCAATAATCGAGTGCCCTCTTTTTTTGTCCCTGAAAGTAGCTAACCAAGCCCATGTTTCCGAGGGCTTCCTCGTGGAAAGGGTCCAGGTTCAACGCCTTTTCTCCCGCCTCTTCCGCCAAATCCCAACTCCTCCCCATGCCGTTAAGCTTGCAAAGCTCAGCGTAAGCATCCGCGTCATAGGGATTAACGCGGATTAGCTCCTTCGTGACTTCAATAGCTTCATCATCCCTTCCCAAAGCGATCAATACGGCGGCCTTTTCCCGGTACACCCGGGGATCCGTGTAATGGAGGAGCCGGTTCGCCGGGTCAAAGTCCAAGGTTTTAAGGGCCGACTCATATTGTTGGGAATGGCCCTCCAGAATCCCCCGGTGAAGACGAGCGTTTTGGTAAGCCAAGCTCACGCCCATCCCGCAAAAAACCAATAAGACCAACCCCAAGCCGAACCTTCCTTCGGTCCAATAAAGCGATGGTGTTTGATCGGTCCCACGGGACATTCCCCAACCAGGATTGAATAGGAGCGCTAAAACGCAGGCCACCGGGACTTCTGAGAGCGGGGATGAAAACAAGGAAACGATTCCAATGCCGAACAGAAGGGTCAATTCAACCGCGGCCGCCAATCCCCTCTCCGGGGATTCCAGGTTCTTCCAACGCTTCCTCAAAAGGGCCGCCACCAATAGCCCCCCCAGCGCCATTCCGGCCAGGCCTCTTTCCGCCAGCCAGTCCCAATAGCCATTCACACCATGGAAAGGATTTGGATGGGACTTCCCCAGTTCGGGTTGGCCCGCCTTGGACTGGGCTTCCCGGAAGTGGGAGGCGAAACCCCCGGGTCCAACACCCCAAAGCTTGTTTGCTTCCCACATTTTAAGGGTAGTTTCGTGGAGAACCCGCGTTTCCCGAATTTCCTCGAGCGGTGGATTCGGGGCGGAAATCACCTTTTGCTTCAAGGACGGAATGAAAAGAAGGGCGAGAAGAAAAGCGATGAGCCCCAGCAGGATCCCTTTCCAAACAAGGGGTTTCCGCCATTGAAACAAAGCCATAAGAATCGTCTCCGCCAGAAACCCCAGCCAAGCGGCGGGGCTTCGGGCGGCCAATAAGCCGGCGATTAAAAAAATGGTCATGACGAGCCAAAGGGTCCTTCCCCTCTTGGTTGGCTCGGAAAAAACCATGAAACAGCCAAGGGGAATGAGGACTAATAAGTAACACCCCCAAAATTCAGGAATGACGGCGAAATTCCCATAACTTAGAAAAACAATGGAACCAATTACCCCTGAAAAAACCAAAAAGGTGAAAAACTTCCTTCGATCCAAGAATCTCCCCACCGGAACCGTGAACAAAAAAGTGGCCCAAACCCAGATGTATTTTTGACCCGGGACATAAACGGCTCCGCTGTCGGCTGAGCACAGGAAGGAATAGGATCCGCCTAGAAAAAGGCACAGGGACAGCGAGTAAAGGTTTCGATCGGCCTTGAAGGAGCCGACCCATTCCGGCCACCGGGTCGCGAACCATAAAAAAGATCCCAATATTGCCGCGAATAAAATTTGCGGCATCTCGAAAACATCCTCAAACTCAGCGGAATATACCAATGGAAGGACTAGCGCGATGAAAAGGAGGCTTGATACGCCGGCGGTCCGGAGAATGGCGGACGAATTCATTTTCCGCGGGGCCCCAAGGAAGACAAGCGAAAGCGGGGCCCGCGGGGCTTTGATTCCTCCTCAAACATGGAGTTTAATCCCGGTTTTTTTCTCGAATTCCTCCCCTTGAACCTTCCAGGTCCGGGAAAAGGGATAAAGCCTCAAGGTTTCGGTTAAATCGTCGCCCGCTTCCTCCCATTTTTGGGCCCGGAGGCTTTTCAGAAAACCGGTGGCCGGCTTGGAGAAAAAAAGGGCTAGGTCAATTTTCTCCGACGATGTCCCCTTTTGAAGGACGGGCAATAAGCGATACACACCCTGGAAATTTTGGAAATAAACCTGTTCGGTTCCCCGTTGGATGAAATCATCCAGCCTTCGCCATTCCTCGGTGGTCAGGTCGTAATGATGGTAATCAGCGGAAACCCGGACGCCTTCCGAACCATTGACCGCCAGGTAATCCACCCCCCATTCCCTCAGGCGCCGCGCGATTCCCTCCGCGTCCTTTTCCTCCTTCGCGGCCCGGGCCAACAACTGGTCGTCGAAAACACTGTTTGTCAGGAAGGGCCGTTCGTAATAAAGCCCCCGGGCGTCACCCACGATGAGCAGGTGAGCCTCAAGCGGTAGCTGTCGCGAAATCCAGCCAGCCATCGGGGTATAGGGCGTGATCTTTCCGGGACTGGCGAGGTAATCGGCCCGTGTCTGCCGTCCCAACCAGATTCCGGCGCTAGCGTAATAAAACTCCCCAATGGCGGCCAAATAGGCGAAACAGAGGATGGCCGAAAGCCCCGCCACCCACGCGCTCATTCGACCGGCAAAAGGTTTCTCCCCGCCTGCGAGCAAAACCCCGGAGAGAATGTAGAGGAATACGAAAACCGGCAGGTTGAATCGAAGGATATGGGTAACAGCCAGCCCTTCCGCAAAAAGCAATGGAGTGAGCGCCGCCAGGAACTTCAAGGCCGGTTGCCGCAGTCGAAAAAGCAATAAAAAAGGTGTCAGGGCCAGAGCCAGAGGCCCGGCGAAATTGTAACTATCGGGATTGGACATCGTGAGGGTCCATGGCAGTAAAAGCCACGACCAGCCATCCGTCGTGATCCGCGCGTGCTGTTCCTGGAGCAATTGGGCGTAACCGGCCGGGGGCAAATGCCGTCCCGGGAACATCTCCATGCCATAGGGAAAAAAAGGATTGCCGGTATAAGCCAGGTTTTTGAGAACCCAAGGACCCAACATGACCGAGAACCCCAGGACAGGGAGGGCCCAGGTCTTTATCGTCCTTCCCCTAGGCCGCAGTTCCTTGATGAAAATCACGGTAAAGACCGCCGTACCGACAGCCATGATGGCCGTGTATTTCGTGGAAACGGCTAACCCGGCAAATAGACCCGTTGTCATGGCCCAGTTCAAGGAGTTGTGGACCCCCGAGGCGAATCGGCAAAGCGAGTAAACGAACAATAAGACCGCGAGGGTTAGAAAACCCTCCACTTGGGTAGTCCAGGTAGTGATCGCGAACAGGGGAAAAGTGAGAATAAGCCCCAAAACCAGCCGGCCGGATTTTTCGTTCGACATTTCCCTCGCCCAACCCCCAGCCACCAGGGCGCTTGCGCCAAAGGAAACCAAGTGAAGCATTTTGGCGGACTCCGTTCCTTGGAGGGCAAAACCATTGAGGAAAAAACACTCCGCGCCATAAGGATAATTCGCAAAAAAGTTGGTGGGAAAATCCCGCAGTCCGTGATGCAAAAGCCAATAACTGGGAACCGCCAAGTGATAGACCATGGAATCGTAAAAACCCTCGGGGGACAAATCCTGCAGCAAGGAGAATAACCAGTAAAACAAGCCGGTAAAACCCAGGAAAAGGTAAGCCGCCTCTTGGGGGACTTGAACGGGAACTAAGCCCGCCTTTCCCTTATCCCGAACACCATAAATTTCTTTCACGAACAAAAGGATCGCCCCCGTCAACGCGATAATCCACAAGGGCTTGAACCAGATCCGCTCCAATCCTGTCCCAATCCAGAACAGGTCTAAGAAACAGGTTCCTAGGCCAAAATCAAAGGCCGCGCGGACCCAGGAATCACCCAGATCGAGCTGAAACCACTGGCGCAGATTCCGTCCAATCGCCCACGTGCCGCCCGCGACCCCGAAAGCGGTAAGAAGGATGAGGAACGACTCCCCTTGGATTCGCCAAAAAGAAGCCGCCGACGATGAACCAAGGAAACCGGCTTGGAACACTCCCCAAACCGCGGGAAGAGCCCGGCCGAGGGGATGGCTTGGTGAAGTGAAATACCGGCAAAAAACCAAGAGCGCCCAAAGGGTCGCGGCGGTTAACAATGGAAATCCCAGCCGATTTCCGTTTGGATGGGTTTGTTTCATCGGGGCTTGCTCAGTTGCCTAAGTTCATTTTCTTCCCGGTCCCATTGCGGATCCCCGGGGAAAAAGGACTCCAACTGACCCAGGATTTGGTTCGCCTTGGAATAATTCTTATCGGATAAAGCCCTGAGGAATTCCCCCGCTTGGGAGGGGTAACGGTCAAAGGGATTGGGAACAACCCGGCCTTCTTCGTCCAAGGCATCCTTAACGCGGTACAGGCCAACCTCCCTTCGGATGAGGAGGGGTTCCAAACCTCTTCGGACAAAATCATATAGCTTGTTCCACTCCTCCCTGTTTAAATTGTATTGATGGTATTCTTCTGAATTGATCACTCCCAACAATTCGTCGAATACGACATGGGTGATCCCAAGCTCCTTGAGCCTTTTCAGGATTCCAGCCGCGTCACCTTCCCGGCGCGCCGCAACGGCAAAAAACGGTTCGTCAAAAACGGAATTAGCGTAAGCCTGAACCGGATAATAAAGGACCTGCGCGTCACCCACCGCCAACAACCGGGAATCCTTGGGGATGTTCCTTTTGATCCAAGGGACGGCGGAATAACTGGAAGGCAGTCTCCGGCTCAAATATTCCTCCCTCGTTTCCCCACCGCTCCAAATACCCCAGCCGTCGTACCAATACTTGCTCAACAGGAAATATTCCCCCAGGCAAAGAAGGGCGCTTAGCGTCACCATTCCGGTCCATAGATAATTCCAGCTCTTGTTGGGATGGGTCGCGACACCCGCCGAGAGGATCAAAAAAGCGGCCAGGAAGGACGGGATGGAAAACCGGAGCATGTGGGAAAGACACAACCCGAGGGTCAGCGACAGGAAAAGTACCCGCGCCAAAAACTTTGGCGCGGCATCCTGGAACCGGAACAAAAAAAGCAGGGGAAGGAATGCCAGCAGCAGGGGGCCGATGAATTGACCGTCTCCCGCGTCCGGCATCGTCAAACGCCAGGGGAGGTTCAAGATGGAAAGAAAACCATGGTCCATGGGCAGGAACTGCTGGTTCTCATGCAGGAGCCTTTGGTAACCGGCGGGCCAAACCGGCCGGCCCCCCATCCAGCGGTTGGCATAGGGAAAAAAGGGATTTCCGGCAAAGGCATAGTTCTTTAAAAGCCAGGGCCCCGCCTCAAAGGCGATCGCCCCGCCAAAATAGATCCATTCTTTTTTTCCCAAAATCTTTAAACCATGGAGCCACACCAGGGCCAGCAAACCCGCGGCGAGCACCGTAATGGCGGTGGGTTTAATCGTGAGGGCAATCCCCGCCAACAAACCCGCCAAAACAATCCAACGGCCTTCCACTTTGCCTCCTGACGTCGCCCTTTGAAGAACGTACAAGAAAAGCAGGAGAAAAAAGCAAAGGATTCCATCTACCCTGATCGCCCAACTATTAAGATAGAGCAGGGGAAAAGTCAAAACAGCCGTCGCCGCGGCGGTTCCCGCCACTGGGTTCACCAACTGGGAGATCCAGCTTCCGCAAAAAAGGGCTATCAAACACAACGTGAGGGCCCCGAGGACTTTGGCTCCCTCCGTACCTGCCAACACAAATCCACTCATAAAAAAAAGGGAGCCGCCATGAAAATATCCGGATAACAGATGGGTGGGATAATCGCAAATGCCGTGATGCCAAAGCCAAAAGCTCGGCATTCCCAGGAAATAATTAAGGGAATCATAGAAAGTCTCGGGAAGAATGGAGTGGAGAAGGAGAAAAAGAAGATAAAAGGCGCAAATCCCAAAAAACCACAAATTTACGTTTCCAGGAAGCGTGAAGGAAAAGCCTTTCCGCTGAATTTCCAGTAAATCCTTGAGGAACAAAAAACCCAGTAAAACGAAACCCACAAGCCATAGTAGGTCATACCAAAGACCTACCAATCCAAATCCCAGCCAAAACAGGTTAAAAAGAAAAATCCCAAGGCCAATCTCGAGGCAAAACCTCAATGTTCCCGTGAGTTCGACGGAAAGCCAAAGAAATAGCCTTCTTCCACAGCTCCACAGGATTCCGAAGATGAGAAAACCCGTCATTAAGGCGACAAGTGATTCTTTCCAAACATGTAAACGTTGGGTGAATTCGGCGTTAGCCGGTTCCCGGTGGAGGGAGGAAAGGACTCGGAAAAAACTACCGGAGCCTTGGTATAGGCTGTAAAAAAAAATCCCGAAAACGAGAAGGGCCCAAAGGGCGACTGTGGGAAAAAGCCACTTCCGGGAGGCGAATAGGATTTGGGTGGGAACAATCGAGGCCTGTTTCATGAACCCCCCGAAGGCCGTGGGAATGAATCTATTTTAAGACAAGGGCTGAAAACAAAAAAAGCCCCATAGCTTTCGCTATGGGGCTTTGGAAAAAATGGATTATGAAAGAACGGCTTCTTTCAAGTCTTTCAACACGCGGAACTTGACGACTTTCTTGGCGGGAACGCTCACCATCTCACCGGTCCGAGGATTGCGGGCCATACGGGCCTTCCGATCCTTCAATTGGAACACTCCCAGGCCATCCAGCTTGATCTTGTATTCTTTCTTCAAGGTTTTGTAGATCGTGCTTCTCAAGGCCTGCATGACATTGTCTACGTCTTTCTTTTTTAAACCCGTCTCATTCGCCAAAGTCCCCAGCAGTTCACTCTTGGTCAACGTCCACCTCCCTGGATTTTGGAATCCGAACTCTTTATACAAAAGGAAAAGGCTCTTGGCAAGGATTTTCTAGGTTTTTTAAGGGTTTTCGGGGCCTTTTCCGCCTGAAGGAGACGCGGATGGGTTGGCTAGTGCGAAAGGTGGCGCTGAAGAGTCCTGGGGCTGATCCTCAATAGGTTGGCCAATTCCGTACGTTTCAGTCCGTTGTGAGCCAGGATTTGGGTCAGAAAGGTCTTCGAAAACTCTTTCCGGGCGGCGAAAAGGGTGGTTTTTTGCACCACGGATTTTTCGGTCAGGGACTGGGCCAGCCGGGACACGAAGGAGTGGTTGAAGGTGGTGGGTTGGTCCCCTGAAAGAGTTTCCCGTATCTTTTCAAGGAGGGTTTCCCTTTTCTGGGCCGCCCAAAGGACGTCTGAGATCCCAGACTTCATGGCCGTGATGACGCTCGTGAGGTCCGGTGCCATGAAAAGCGCCAGGACCCGGGCCTCGGTTTGGAAGGTTTGAAGGGCCGGATATATCGAAAGGAAATGGGGATGAATTTGATTCCAATCAAGGAGTATAAGCCGGAAAGGGGTTTCAGTTAGATGGCTCAAGGCCATATCCAGGTTCGAGACAGTGATGGTTTTGCCAAAATCCACGCAGATGCCTTCCAGCAAATTGCGGAAATAGGTGTCCCTTTCGAGGATTAGGATTTCATTGCCTTCGCGCTTCATCGTCGCCTTTCCAAATTAAGCCTGAACAACAAAATAACAGAAAAACCCTAATTTCGGGGGTGTTTTTTGGAAGCCCCACGTTTGGCCGAGGATTTCAGGGGTGTTTCAACAAGGGGCAGTAAAACGGAAAATTCAGTTCCCCTTCTTGATGAGCTTCGAACTTCTAACCGTCCACCATGATTTTGGACAATTTTCCGGCAAATCGCCAAACCCAATCCTCTCCCTCTTCCCTGGGTGCTGAAATAAGGCTTAAAAACCTTACCCAGCGCGTTCCGGGGTATTCCACGGCCATTATCCTTAACCTTCAGGCAGGCCCAGGCCCCGGAATTCTTCCCGCTCGGTGTTAGGGTTATTTCCACTTGTCCTTGGCGTTGGACGGCTTCAAGCGCGTTTTTGAGGAGATTCGAGGCCAGGCTTTTCATTTGATGGGTGTCGCCACCGATAAATAATGGCCTTTTTGATAAACGAACTTCCAGCCGAACCTTCTTCTCCCCAAACAATGGGGTCAATAATTCCGTGACTTGCCGGATGACTTTCTCGAGGTCGACGATTCCCTTTTTAGTGATTTCAACGTTTTGGATGTCGAGATAATTCTCCGTCAAATGGATCAAATGCCCGATTTCCCTTGAGGCGATTTCCTGAAAGGAAGCCATGAAGCCAGGGTCCCCTTGTTTATGGGGGAGCAATTGGACCAAGGTGGCCAAGGCGGTCAAGGGATTCCGGATCTCATGCGCGAGGGCCGCGGAAGCGAAATTGGAGGGGGTTAAAGAAATGCGGTCGCCAAACCGGTGTTCGAGTTTAGTTTTGGACCTATTGATGGGCATAGAGTTTAAAATTTCGGTTGTTCTTTGTTCCCAAGGTTGGACGGACGGTTTCCACTGGGCCGAAGGCCTTGAATATTGGACATCCCGTCACTTGAGGTCACGAAAACCGACGCCGTGCTCCCGGCGCTTCTTGACGATGCTCTTGTAATCCTCTTCCAGGTTCAATTCCTTGAGTTTCCAAATAAGGGTGTTGCGGTGAAGGCCCAAGGTGGCGGCGGCGCGGGTTTGGTTGCCGCGGGTCCTCTCGAGCACCTTGCGGATATATTGCCGCTCAAATTGCCGCCTCACCCGCTTGAGTGAAAGCTTCGCCTCTTCCTTGGTCCTGGCCAAATCGATTTGCTTGACCAGGATATCCAAGGGAATATCCTCGATGGTCAGGGTATCCTTTCCCGCGAAAAGCACCATGGTTTCCAGGCTGTTCTCCAATTCGCTGATGTTGCCCGGCCAGGAATATTGGGCCAGGAACTGGAGGGCGTCCTTTTGCATGGTCTTGACGGGGACCTTGGCCTTCTGGTTCGCGATTTTGAGGAAATGCTCGATAAGTTCGGGAATATCCTCGCGCCTTTCCCGCAGGGGGTGGAGGATGAGCGTGGAGGCCTTGAGATATTGGTAAAGATCCTTCCGGAAAGTCCCTTTATCCACCTTGGATTCAAGGTCGCTGTCCGAAGAACCGATGACCCGCACATCCAGCGGCAGGAAAGCCTGCCCGCCGGGGCGTTTCATTTTCTTGTCCTTGAGAACCCCCATTAAATGTTCCTGCGCCTCCAGGGGAAGGCGGTCTACCTGCTCCAAGTAAAGGGTTCCCTTGTCGGCGAATTCCACCTTCCCTATCTGGGGAGGCTTGCTCCGGGCCTCGTCCCCTTCTTCACCGAACAATTCTCTCTCGGTCTGGTTCTTCGGCAGGGACACGCAGGGCACCACCACAAAGGGCCCCTTCTGCCGGGCGCTGTGGTAATGAATCTCCCGGGCAGCTTCTTCCAACCCGATACCCATCTCCCCCGTCAAAAATATCGGCAGGTCGGTTTTCGAGAGAGTCTCGATGTTTTTAAGGGTTTCCCGCAGGGCCTTGCTTTCCCCCATCAGGCTCACGGGTTTGCGCAGGTCCATCTCCAGCCGCAAGTACCGGTTTTCCCTTTCCAGGGCCCGTTTGGCCAGAACCCGCCTGATAAGCTCGTAAAGCTCGTCGATTTTATAGGGCTTGGTGATGTAATCGTAGGCCCCCCCCTTCATGGCTTCCAGGGCCGTATCCACTCCGGTCAAGGCGGTCACCATGATCACGTCGATCGTCTCGTCCCGGCGCTTCACCTGGCGGAGCAAGTCCAAACCCGACCCGTCCGGAAGCATGATGTCCAAAAGACAGAGGTCAAAAGTTTGGTTTTTGAGGAGCCGTAGGGTGGACTTGGCGTCCTCGGCGAAAGCGAGTTGATAGTGGTCTTGCAGGGCCAGCCGGAAGGATTCGCGGACGCTTTCCTCATCATCGACGATTAAAAGGACAGGTTTCATGGGCTCATCCTTAAGGGCGGGAAAGAAAGCTTCCCAATGGGAAACAAAGGCAGTTTATATTTTTCCGGGGGCTTTATAAAGCTTTTCCGGGCTGAAAAGCAGTATTTTTTAGGCTTTTATTTTTGGGACGATTTTGAGGGTTCGGAGGGGTCATTAAGTTCAAATTCAGGAAATAAGGGTGGAGTTCAGCCCTTAATTTCGCGTCGTCCAACAATCTTAAGTATAGGAACAGGTACTCGCTCAGGATACCGCATCGATTTCCAAAGGCGGAGCGGGCCCTTTGGACGATCTTGAGATATTGGTTTCGGGTAGGGGCTTCCTCGCCAGGCCCCAGGAACCGGACCGACTTGAAGTAGCGTTTCATGGCCCTCAGGACCCAGCGGTCCACGGGAAAAGCGGAAACATGGTCGAGCGAAAAAAGCAGGATGCAATCCGCGATTTTGGGGCCGATGCCGTCCAAGGCCATCAAGGCTTCCCTGGCCTCATCGCAAGGAATGCCCTTCAGATGCTCCAACGAGATGACCTGGGCCTCCACGGCTCGCGCGATCCGGATGATCCGGTCGGCCCTCGCCCGGTAATTGTTGGTGAAGGGCCTCAGGAAATCGGGGGAAAGCTCGGCCAAATCCTTGGGGCGTGGGAAAGTATAGGCGCCTGGCGCTCCTAGGATAGCTTGGCCATATTCCACGCAAAATTTCCGCAAGGCCTGCCGGATCACCTTCACCGACAAGCCTTGGGCGAACATGTAGGAAATCACGCATTCCCAGGGTTCCTGGCGTAGCAGGCGCAAACCGGGCAGTGACGTCAAGGGAAGCCCCATCACGGGATGGCCTCCATAGGTTTGGAGTAACTCGGTTAAATCCTCATCCAAGGACAGGTAACGCCCAAGCCACTCCGCCGCCGGCTTTCCCTGGGGAAATTCGGAACTGGATTCCCAATAAAGGATGGAACCCTCCTGCCGTAGCCGCCAAAAGGCGCCTCCCGCGACACCCTCAAACACCTCTCCGTTAACTTTGTTCCAACGGAAGCATTGGCCGCACAGCAGGGTCAAGCCGAGGGAAAAGGGTTGTGGTAGCGGAAAAGTTCCTTGAAACATTGCGTTACCTTCGATTGGATTATTTGGTGGCACCCAAAATCAGCCTTTCTTGGTGAGCTTGGTGGTTCAAAAATTCGTTCTAAGAACCTATAGCAAAACCTTAAAAGGCAAGGATTTTACCGCAGAGGCACGGAGACGCATGCCGACCTTCTTAGAACCTGTAACAAAATTCCACCACAATGGCACGGAGACACGGCTCAGAATCCAAAAACGCTGAAAAGCCAACAACAATATATAAGCTGTGCCTCTGTGTCTTGGTGGCTAAAAGGGTTTTGTTGCCGTCTCTTAGTTTAACGGCTTAAAAAGAGGTCGGCATAGCGCCGATTTCCTTAACTCCGTTATGAAAAATCGGCCAGAGAAAACATGGTTGTTTTTTACGTTTTTTGGTCAGTAACTTAACTTTGCGTCTCTGCCGTGAAATAGGTTTTTTTAGAGTCACTATGCTAATCCATCCTCTTGTAATAAATCCAGCCAGTGACGGTGACGGCCGCCGGAAGAATGAGGGCCGTCCCATTCCACAACCCCAAATAGAGATGGACGCCTTGATGAATCGCCGCGTAAAGGCTGTACCCAATAACACCCCATTTACGCATCATTCCAACCGCGCCCAAAAAAATGATCACGGCGAGGGTGCTCAAGGAAAGATAAAGCGGGTACCACGAACTAACGTTCCGTACCGAGGGCGAATGGACGAGGAACATGTTGAAAAAACACCCGATAAGCCCGGCAATGATCAGTAAGGTCAAAAGAGGGGGTCGGGGGTTCTTGTTCTTCATAACGATCCACATGTTATTCAGAAACCGGTTTAATTCAAGGGGACGGCGGCATTGGGGAACCGGCGGGCATCCGGGGTATAATGTGAAGCCATCAGGACTTTACGGATTCCAAGAGGCGAGTGATGCCAACCACCATTTACGACGTGGCTTACAAGGCGGGGGTTTCCATCTCCACCGTCTCCCGGGTACTCAACAACAAAGCTAGGGTGAATCAGGAAACCCGCCAAAAGATCGAACAGGCCATTGAGGAATTGGATTACCGCCCCAACCAGATCGCCCGCGGCTTGGTGGTCCATAAGGTCAATCTCATCCAAGTTTGCTTCTCTTGGTCGAGCGCCAAAATCAACCTCGAGAACCCCTGGTACATGGATCTCTTGACCGGGATCAACGATATCGTCCAGGAGAGGAAATACGGCCTGCTTATTAATACCATCTCCGGGGTCTATGACCCGAAGGAGATTTACCGTCGGGTTTCCAAAAACGCCGTGGATGGAGTCCTTTTAGTTTCGCCTTACCTGAAAGAGGAGGAACTGACCCAGATCAAGGATTATCCCGTGCCGGTAGTCCTGATCGGCTGCCGGGTGGAGGACCCCCTGCTGGATTACGTCGACAGCGACAACGCCAAGGCGGTGGCGGAAGTGGTGGATCACCTCGTGAAAAAAGGCCACAAGAAAATCGCCTGCATCACAGGCGAGGTTGAAATT
>DATKOC010000043.1:0-5083 GCA_035524855.1 bacterium | reverse complement strand
ACTCCATCCGCCGGAAAATGCTGGCTTAATCGGGGCTTTCAGCACAGAGAAAGCCTTGTATTGGCAAGTTTTCAGGGGTATTTTAGCTTTCTCTTAATACCGTCCTTCGAGGGAACCGCATGTCCGCCAAGATGAACGCCAAGGGTTTGCAGGAACAGTTGATGTCCCTCAACCGCATCGGGATCGCCCTTTCCAAAGAACAAGACCTCAACCAGCTTTTGACCCTCATCCTCACCGAGAGCCGCCAATTCACCAACGCCGAGGCTGGAAGCCTTTACGTGCGGGAGGGCCAACAGCTCCGCTTCTCCGTTTCCCAGAACGACGTGCTGGACGCCCGCAAGCGGGCCGAGATGAAAGCCCAGAAGAAGATGCCGGAGGCCGTTCCCTCCACCTTCACCGGTTTTTACGTCTCCCTCGACAAGAGCTCCATCTCCGGCTACGTGGGCACCACGGGCAAGGTGCTGAACATCCCCGATTCCTACAAGATCCCCGCCAGCAAGGAATACAAATTCAACCGCTCCTTCGACGAGAAGAATAACTACCGCACCAAGAGCCAGCTGGTGGTGCCCATGAAGGACACCTCGGGCAACGTGGTGGGGGTCATCCAGCTCCTGAACGCCCGCAAGGGCAAGACGATCATCGCCTTCGACAAGCACTTCGAAAACCTGGTTGTGTCGCTCGCCAGCCAGGCCGCCATCGCCATCAAGAACGCCATGCTCACCCAGGAGTTGAAGGAAGCTTACCTGGACACGATCTTCCGTCTCTCCGTAGCCGCCGAGTACAAGGACGACGACACGGCGGTGCACATCCACCGCATGAGCCGCTACTCGGCCATCCTGGCCGAGGGGCTGGGGCTTTCCCCGCACGAGGTGGAAAGTATCCGCTACGCCTCGCCCATGCACGACATCGGCAAGCTGGGCGTGCCCGATTCCATCCTCATGAAACCCGGCAAGCTCACGCCGGCCGAGTTCAAGGAAATGCAGAACCACACGGTTTTCGGCGGAAAGATCCTGGAAAACGCCAAAGCCGAGTTACTCAGGGTTTCCGAGGTGATCGCCTTGACCCACCACGAGAAGTGGGACGGCTCGGGTTATCCCCGGGGCCTGAAGGGTGAGAACATACCCCTTTCGGGCCGCATCGTGGCCCTGGCCGACGTCTTCGACGCCCTCACCACCAAGCGCGTCTATAAGCCGGCATTTTCGCTGGAAGAGTCCATGAAGATCATCACCGAGGGCGTGGGGCGCCATTTCGACCCCAAGGTGGTGCAGGCTTTCAACGACAACCTTGAGAAGGTCCTCGCCGTGAAGGCCCAGTTCAGCAGTTAATCCTTATTGGAAAATAGAACGTTGGAAAAAAGCCGGCGAAACCCGCTGGCTTTTCTTTTTGAGGGCATTAACGGTTGGGCGACGTTATTTGCGGGCGAGTGGTCAGGGAAGCCGCGGGAACCTGGCGTTGTCCCAGGAGGACCGAAGCCGCCGACAAGTTCCCCTTCAAAAGGGGGACCGGCCAAAGCCCACAGGCGAGGAGAAAGGCCAATAATCCCATCATCGCCAGGCGCTCCCGGGGCCTTAATTGTTCCTGCCCGGAAGTGGTGGGGGCCCCGCAAAAGAGGGAGCCATAGGCCCTCAGGATGGTGATGCCGTTCAAGGCCGCCGCCACGGCCACCAAAAAGCCGAATCCGGGAAAGCTTTCCACCGACCCGTCCACCAGCAGTTCCTGGGCCACGAATCCGAGGGTCCCGGGAATGCCCACGCAGGCCAGCCCCAAGACCAGGAAGCCCGCCGCCAAGAGCGGCATCCGCTCATAACCCCCATGGAAGATATCGAGGGAAAGCAGGCCCCGGCGCGCCTCCAAAGCCCGCAAGGCGACCCCGAAACCCGTCAGGGAGAGGATGCTGGAAATCCAAAGGGTCAGGCTTCCCGCCAAGCCGCCCAAGTTGTCGCAGGTCATTCCCGCCAGCACGACCGCTGACTGGCTCATGAAGAAATAGCCGAACATCCGCCGCACGTCCTTTTGGACCAGGCCCAGCCAGGCCGCGTAAACCGAGGTCAGAAGGGCCAGGATCCCCATCACCTCCAGGGTGGCCGGGGGCGCGGAAGGAAGGATGAGCCGCGCCGCGCAATAGGTGCCGGCCTGGGGCATGGCGAAAAGCACCACCGTGCCAAACCGGGCGGATTGGAAGAAGGACGGCATCCAGGAATGGAGCGGAAGGATGCCCTTGCGGATGAGCACCGCCGCCACCAGCGGCAGGCAGGCCCAGTGGGAGAGTCCCGCCGCGACCCCCAGGACGAAAAGAAGGACGGAAATACCCATATACACGGCGAAGATGCGGGAACGGGTCTCGAACCAGGGTAGGATGGAGCCCGCCGCGAAAAGGGCCGCCAGGAACCAGGGGTTCACCGAGCAGAAGGTGAGCAAGAGGATGGTCTCGGAAGCGAGGAACTTGGCTGTTAGGGCGGGGGTGCGGTGGGATTTGGGCATCGTGAAAATGACCGCCGTCGTCATGACCGCGCAGCAGAAAACCAGGGGGGCACCCAATTCATCGAGGGTCAACAAGGGAACCCAAGGGTCCACGACCGTTTTGTGAAACCCTAGCTCAATCCAGGACCCCATGGCCATGACCAGCCCCAGGAGGGTGGCGCCGATGCCGATGGGGTGGGAATGGCGCCGCCAAATAAAAACCGCGCCCACCCCCGCCGCCGGGGAAAGGAAGAGCAGGGAGAGCCAGGGAAAGTGAAGAGGAGTCATTTAAAAAAATCCAAAACCCTCGCCCCTTGCGGGAGAGGGTAGGGTGAGGGGTGTTGGCGAATAGAAAGATCACCCTCACCCCGGCTCTCTCCCTCGACGGGAGAGGGTGAAAAATAGATAAACTGGCGTCTTTTCATTTTCCCCGCCTCTCAAAAGCCGCCACCCACCAAAGCTCCATGCGGTCCAGGAACGCGGCCACCGCCAGAAAGGGCCGCGCCACCCAGTCCCGCAGGATGGCTTCCAGGTATCCCCGCTCCAAGGCCGCGCGGTAAAGCCGGAACCTCAAACCCGCGGGTAGGAACTTCTCGTAGTGGATCCCCGTGCGGGGCAGGTGGGTTCCCACCGCGTTCTCGATACGGTGCAGGTCGTGCAGCAACGAGGGGGCCCGGAGGAGCTGCAGGGTCCTTAAAGAGGCGTGACCCAGTAAATGGATCAAGGGAATCCACCGCAGCCCCAGGCCGATCTCGGCCACGATCAATCCCACCTGGGTCAGGGAGGCGAAAGCCAGGGCGCATTTGATGTCGGTCTGGGCCCGGCCGACGAAGGTGCCGTGAAGGGACGTGGCGAGGCCCAAAGCCACCAGCAGCCATGCCACGTCCTGGTTGGCGTCCAAAAGGGGCGCCGCCCGCAGGAGGAGGAAGGCCCCCAGGTGGACCGAGAGGGCGCCGTAAAAGATGGCGCTGGAGGGAGTCGGCCCTTCCATTGCGCGGGGCAGCCAATTCGAGAAGGGCAGGAGGGCCGACTTCCCCATGGCGGCCAGGAGGATCAAGAGGGCCAGGCTCCAGTGGCCCGAGGCGAAGACGACCCCGAAGGCGCCGGTGCCGGTCCAATGGTGGGCCAGGCAGGCCGCGAAAATGAGCCCCAGGTCGCCGACGCGGTAGATGGTCCAGACCCGCAGGGCGTTCCGGACGGGTTCCGGGCGGTCGTGGAAAAAGGCGATCAGGAGCGCCGAGGAAAGTCCCAGCAGTTCCCAGGCCGCCACCAGGGTTTCCATGGACCCGGCCAGGGCGGCGAATTCCATCCCCACGACGAAAAGGGAAAAAAGGACAAAGAACCGGTTGTAGCCGGGTTCCTTGTGCAGGTAGCTGTGGGCGAAGAACCCCGTGACGCCGCATAAAAGGAGGATGAGGACCAGGAAGGGGATGGAAAGCCAGTCCAGGATCAAGCGGAACTCGAAAATTTGGCCCGCGATGACCCCAAAGGGTGAGAAAGCCAGTTCGACCCTGGAGGAATAAAGGAAAGCGATGCCGAGGGATGAGACGAAGGCCGGAAGCAGGGCGACGGGGACCAACCTGCCCGTGACGCGTTCCGGCAGGGGCTTCCCCACCAACGAAAAAAGGGAAAGCACCAGGAACAGCAAGGTGGGAAGCCCCAGGGCGGTTAAGAGGAGAAAGCTCATGAAGCAATCCCCGCGTAACCCAGGTGCCCGCGTTTTCCCCGGTACCATTGGACTGAGGAAGGGATTTGAGGCAGTTCCTGGCTTTCCGGCTGATAAGGCTCGAAACGGCCGTCCCTGAAAAGGTGGATTTCCTTGGTCCCGGGTTCCAGGGCGGCCAGTTGGATCCAGCGGTTTTTCACCAGGCGGTCCAGCGCCGGGAGGCGGGAAAGGGCGGCTTGGAGCCGGGAAAGGGGGGATTCCACCACGAGCAAAAGCCGCACGGGCTCGTGGATCTCCACCATTTGCCAGGGAAGCCCGGTCCTCAGGTCGCTGGCATGGCCGTCCATCACCCCCAACATGCCCGTGATGTTGTGGGGAAGCTTGGTGCCGCAGCCGTAACCGGCGCGGTCGGTGAAGGAGAAATAGTATTCCAAATTGATGCCCGCGCAAACAGGGCCGACCGCCGAAAGGACGCGGGTGAGAACCGTGCCGTCCCCGTCGGTTTCCGGGTCGTAGGAGGCTAGGAAGGACCGACGGTCCATGAAAAGTCCCCGGGTGAGGGACCGCCTTCCCACGACCGCCACCGCGTTGGTGGCGTGCCCGTATTCGGGCCGCACCTGCGCCAGGTCTTCGGTTCGGTCCGCCATGGCTTTTAAGGCATCCAGGGGGGAAACATCCAGGGGGACGTTGTCGAAGCGGCGGGAACGTTCCTGGGCGCTTAAGGCCGCCGCCTGGTCCAAGGCCTTTTGGGCTAGTGCCAAGTCCGCCGCGTGGGAAGCGGGAACCCGGTCCACATCGTAATATTCGATGAGGTCATTGCAGGTGTTGTGGTAGGCGCCCACGAAGATGGTGTCCTTGGGGATGCCCAGGCTTTCCCGAACCTGGGGATCGTTGGCCATCAGGGCGAAGGCGCGGGCGTTGGGGCCGCCGCGCCCCCCGCCGCAGGCGCCGCAGTCG
>DATKOC010000042.1:0-9863 GCA_035524855.1 bacterium | reverse complement strand
TCCATTTAGGATTTTGTTTTCAAAAAGCCGGGCCAATGGGCCCGGCTTTTTGATTTCAGGGGGATGTTCCTTGAAAAGGCCATTTTTTCACAATAAACTACCCCTCCGCCAGACACCATTGTTTACGTTGGTTTTTTCCGGTGGTTGTGTGAATAGCCTTGTTCTTACCAGGTTATCTCAAATCAAAGGATCCCGGACGTTTAGCTCAGCTGGTTAGAGCGTCGCGTTCACATCGCGAAGGTCACTGGTTCAAGTCCAGTAACGTCCACCATTTTTTGATTTGTTGTAAGAAACTGGAGATACCCAACTTCATGTGTACCCGATTTGCGCTTACCTCTTCCCCCAAGTCCATCGCCTCCCATTTCAAGGTGGAGAAAGCCGTGGAATGGAAGCCCCGGTATAACGTCGCGCCTTCCCAAAAAATCCCGGCGATTTTTCACCCCCTGGAGAAAAAGAAAAGCAGCAGCCAGCTTCTTCGCTGGGGTTTTACGGCCTCTTGGACCCAGGGGGGGAGATTAGTGGTGAATGTCCGCAGTGAAGAGATCGAGGAAAAACCGCTCTTCCAGGAGTCCTTCGAGAAATGGCGCTGTCTCATCCCCGTGGACGGTTTTTATGAGTGGCGTCACCAAGCGAAGGAAACGCGGCCCTTCTTTTTCCGCATGAAGAACAAGGAACTTTTCGCGCTGGCAGGAATATGGGCCGAGCAAAAGGTGGAAGGCGAAACCATCGCCAGTTGCGCCATCCTCACCACCACTCCCAATGAGACGGTTCGGGTGGTGCATGACCGTATGCCGGTCATCGTGGACCCGAGGGATTACGACCTATGGTTGCAGGAGGATGTGAGGGACTTCCGGGAAATCCGGAAACTCTTCAAACCCGCGCCTTCCGAGAAAATGGAGGGGTTCCAGGTGGGCTCCTGGGTCAACAACGTGGTCAACGATGATCCCAAGTGCATCGAACCTTCCAACGAACCCGAAACCTTGAACTTCGAGTTTTAAGTTTTGAGTTCGTAGTGCTGAGTTAATGAAAGTTATTTTGACCTTCCGTCAAAATAACTTTTTCCTAAATTCAACACCCAGAATCCAAAACTAAACACTTGTTTTTCGGATGGTAGCCGAGCTGTCCGGGGTCTCCCAAAGCGTGACAGCCGTCAACCGGACCTTTTCCCTCTTGAGCGGACTTTCCAGGGTTTTCCAGATGGCCCGCGCCATGTTCTCGGCGGTGGGCTGAAGCCCGGGGTTCGACTTAAAGGGCTCTACTTCCTTGTTGATATAGCGGTGGTCCATTTTCCCGTAAACCTCCCGTTTGAGGATTTCCTTCAAGACGCGGAAGTCGATGACGAACCCCGTTTCCCCCTGGATGGGCCCGGCCACCGTCACGGCGAGCCGGTAAGAATGGCCATGGGGGTAATGCGAGGCCCGGGGGTCGTCCTTGCGGTAACCCGCGCATTTACGGAAGACCTCCAGATTTTTCGCCCGGTTCCACTTGGGATTGTGCAGGTAGTGGGCCGCCTCGAAAGTAATTTCTTTAGTGATCTCCGCCATTGTTTTTCTCATGATTTTTCCTTTTTCTTGCTGTCGGCCGTGGACTGCGGACCGTCGACTGTTTCCTGGAACTTTTGCGCGATCGGAACGCGCCGTCCCATGCCGAAAGCCTTGGTGGTGACCTTCAAGCCCGGGGCCATTTGGCGGCGTTTGTACTCGTTTTGGTTGATCTTTTTCACGACCTCCAGCACCAAAGCCATGTCAAACCCCGCCTTGGCGATCTTCGCCGGCGGCTGGTTTTCCTCGATGTATAAGCGGAGGATGCCGTCCAAAAGGTCGTAGGGCGGCAGGCTGTCCTGGTCGGTCTGGTTGGGCCGCAGTTCCGCCGAGGGGGCTTTGGTGAACACGGCCTCGGGGATCACTTCCATCGAGCGATTGGCGTAGCGGGCCAGCTGGTAAACCAAACCTTTGGGCACGTCGGAGATGACCGCCAGACCCCCACACATGTCCCCATAGAGCGTGCAATAGCCCACCGCCAGCTCACTCTTATTGCCCGTGGAGAGCACCAGCCGGTTGAGCTTGTTCGAAAGCGCCATCAGGATTAGGCCCCGTAGGCGGGCCTGGAGGTTTTCCTCGGTGATGTCCCTCTCCAATCCCTTGAAGAGGGGTTCCATGGTTTTGAGGGACGCCTCGTAAAGGGGGGTAATGGAGATTTCCTTGAATTCAATCCCCAAGGCGCTGGCCAAACGGCGGGAATCCTCCACTGATCCCTGGGAGGAAAAGGGCGAGGGCATGGTGACCCCCATCACGTTCTCCGGCCCCAGGGCTTCCGAGGCCAGGCAGGCCACGAGGGCCGAGTCAATGCCGCCGGACAAGCCGATGAGAACCTTCAGGAAACCGCATTTGCGCACGTAATCGCGGGTGCCGGTCACCAGAGCCTGGTAAATCTTCGCGGGCTCGCTCACCGGGGGTTGGGGATTCTGGACGGAGGGATTTTCCGTGTCGTAAACGAAGAAATCCTCCTCAAAACTCTTGGCCAGTTGGAAGAGGTTTCCGGCGGCGTCCATGACCATGCTGCAGCCGTCAAAAATGAGCTCGTCATTGCCGCCCACCAGGTTGCAGTAAAGGACGGGAGCGCCGGTCTTGCGGGTCACATCCCTCAGGAGTGATTGGCGCATGGCCAATTTAGCGTGGTGAAAAGGAGACGCCGAGAGGTTCAGGACCAGGTCGGGCTTAGCCTTGGCCAGTTCCAATACCGGGTCCTCGGCATAGAGGCGGTGCGTGAAAATCCCCTCGACGTTCCAAATGTCCTCACAAATGGTGAGGGCGATCTTGAGGCCCTTATATAGGAAGGGCGCGTCGGGTTTTGGGGCCGGGGCGAAGTAACGAGCCTCATCGAAAACGTCGTAATTGGGTAGAAGGACCTTGCGGTAAGTATGGAAAATCTTGCCGTCCTGGACGGCCACCGCCGCGTTGAAGAGGGGATTGCCCGATTCCTTGTTTTCCAGGATCGTGCCCACCACCGCCAGGATTCCCTTGGCCTCCCGGGCCACTTGATCCAGGGCCTTTTGGGCCTTGTCGAAAAAGGAGAAACGGTCGAGCAAGTCCCGGGGTGGATAGCCGGTCAAGGTCAACTCCGGGAAAAGGGCCAGCGCGCAACCGGATTCCCGGGCTTTGCGCAGGGAGACCGAGATCTTGGCGACGTTGCCGTCGAAGTCCCCCACCGTCGTGTTGATTTGGCAAACCGCGATTTTCATTTCAAATTCCTTTAACCACGGAGGGCTCACGGAAAATCAAAAAACAAAATGGATTCTTATTTATTTTACTCTGAGTTCCCTGGGTGTCCTGTGGTTAAGATGTTTTGCTTGGGGTGGGTTACCCTCATTTTCTCTTCTAAAAACAGGCACCACCCAATAAGGTTATGAAGGTGATGCAAATTTCAATATTGGGGCCTTCGGCCCCATTTATCATGGTTAAGTCGCATAGTGTAAGGTGAAGGGTACGGTAAGTCAAAAAAGGAGAATCGGTTGATTTACGGAGTTTTGGCCGACACCCAAACGGTCTTGTCGCCCCCTGAAATTCTGGCGCTCAAGAAGGCCTTCAATGGAGTGGACGGCATTCTGCATGCCGGGCCCGTGGGCGACCTGCGGGTCCTCGAGCAGTTGGATAAAATCGCCCCCACCAAGGCGGTTTGCGGCAACTCGGAGGAATCCTACGTGCGCGGGGACCTCTATGTGCGGCTCGCCTGGCGGGTCGGGCCCGTTTCGGTGGGCCTCGTGCATGGCTACGGTAAGCCTCATGGGCTCAAAAAATGGCTGTTGAAACAGTTTGAGGAGGAGCCGGTCCAGGTCGTCGTTTATGGCCGCAATTTCGAGCCGACCGCGCGCCAACTGGGGGGGCATTATTTTTTCAACCCCGGCTCTTTCCTCGGCAACCTGCCGGAGGGCCAACACGGCCAAAAAGGCCCGCGCCGGGTCGGACTGCTTTTCATCCACGGTCGTAAGGTGGACGGCCAGGCGGGGATTCCCCTCCAAGTTTGAAAATATAGTTCCAATTTCGAGGTGTTAAGTTTTGAGTTGATGAATTTTCCCATTCCATGTTGGAATGGGAAAATAAAGCTTTGTAAAGGGGATGCTGTGGAATCCATTCCTAACTCCGAATTCCTAAGTCCTAATTCCGCCACGAAGTGGCGGCTGATTCCATCCTCTTGTGTTCCCACAACCGGTCAAATGGCCTATGACCAGGAATTGTTCAAGGGATTCTCCCCGGATCACCCCCCCCTCCTCCGGTTCTTCTTCTTCGAGCGGCCCACGCTGACCTTGGGGCGTCTCGAGGCACGGCGTCTTAACCTCAACCAACTTCCTTATTCCCATGAAATTCGCCCTACGGGAGGGAGAATGGTTCTCCACGGTGAAAACGACCTTTGTTATTCCATCACCGCTTCCGTCAAGGATCCACTGGTAGGGGGGGAGCTCCTGGAAAGTTACGGGAAAATCAGCGGCCTTTTGACCTATGCTTTAAGGGGCCTGGGAAGGGAAGTCCGGCTTTCCGGCGAAAGGCATCCCGGCCAGGGGAAAGGCCATTGTTTCTCCTCCCCTTCCTTCGCCGAATTGACCTTGAATGGGAAAAAGGTGGCCGGGGGGGCGCAGGCCCGCGAAGGCGGGGTTTTCCAGCAACAAGGAGTCCTTCTTCTTTCGGTTTCCCCCGAATGGAAAAATCTTTTCCCGGAAATGGAAAACGGGGCCATGGCGGGTTTGAACGATGACCCTTCCCTCGTCCCCTTGGGCCGCGAGGATTTGGAACGCTCGATCATGGCGGCCTTTGAGGAGGCCGGGGTTGTATTTGTGAACCATTTTGTGCCGGCATTGAAGGTTTAAAAGGACCGTGGATCCATGAAATCATTCGATATTCTCGTCATCGGCGGCGGGCCCGGTGGTTACACCGCGGCCTTGATGCTGGCCCAGCAAGGCAAAAAGGTCGCCTTGTTCGAGAAGAAAAAAATCGGCGGTTCCTGCCTGCACGTGGGCTGCATCCCCACTAAGCTCCTCCAATCGGCGGCCTCACGCTACCATGCCCTGGTGAAAGAGGGCAAAAGCTGGGGCATCGAGGTGGAGAACGTCCGCCTCAATTTCCAAACCCTCGTGGACCGGACCCAAAAGACCCTTTCGATCCTGGAAAAGGGAATCGTCTCCTCGCTTTCCACGGCCGGGGTTCAGGTTATCCAGGGCGAGGCGGAAATCCTGGGGCTTGGCCTCCTGAAATGCGGCGGGGAGGAGTACCGGGGGGGGAAACTCATCCTGGCGATGGGCTCGCGGCCCCGCCACCTGCCCGCTTTTCCCATCGGGGGAAATATCGTCACCAGCGACGAGCTCCTCACCCAACCCCGCCTGCCCAAGTCCCTTCTCATCGTGGGAGCGGGGGTCATCGGGCTGGAATTCGCCTGCCTTTACGCCCAGTTGGGGGTCAAGGTGCGCGTGGGGGAAGTCCTTCCCAAACTTCTTCCCAACATGGATGAGGAATTGGGCCAAGCCATGCTGAATTCGGTGCGCCGGTTAGGAGTGGAAGTGGAACTGGGGCTGGAGGAAGTGAGGCCCAAGGACGAGGAAATGATCCTGGTGTCGGCGGGACGCGTTCCCAACTCCGACCGGGCGGGAGTGGGCCAGTTAAGCCTCAAGGCGCCCGGCGGAAAAATCGAGACCAATGAATTCCTGGAGACAAGCGCGCCGGATGTATTCGCCATAGGCGATATGACCGGGAAATTCCCCTATGCCCACACGGCCTATGAGCACGCGCGAATCGTCTCGGGCCGCCTCAAGGGTGGCAAGGAAGCCATGGACGACTTAAAGGTGCCCCATGTGGTGTTTACCTCGCCCGAGATGTCCGCCATCGGCCTCACGGAGGCGGAAGCCAAGGAAATATTCAAGAACGTGAAAATCCTCAAGCGGAATTTCGCCGCCAACAGCAAGGCGCGCATCCTGGGGGAGATCCAAGGCTGGGCGAAGATCGTGGCGGATGGGGACACGGGACGAATCCTGGGGGTTCACATGGTGGGGCCGGAGGCCACCGACCTGATCGGTGAGGCCTGCGTCCTGGTTTCCCAGAAAATGACCCTCGAAGACCTAGATAAAGTCGTACATCCGCACCCAACCTTAAATGAAATATTCGCCAGTCATTGAGGAACCGGTAGTTGTTAATGCCATGAAAGCCCGTATTTTCAAAGGTTTTTAAAGCTTAAAAAACCTCAAGCGGGCCGGGATTTTGCCGTTAGAATTTAGGTCAACCCATCCAGGAGCCTTATGAAAACCCTGCTGAAGTCATTCCTTCTTTTCAGCTGTTTCGTTTCCGCGGCGGCGATTCAGGCCAAGCCATTGGAGGTGGTTTACCAGGATGGCGTTAAGACCGTCTTTAAGTGGCATTGGCCCTACCAGACCAAGCGCACCTCCCTTTACCTCCAGCAGAAACCTTACTTCTATACGGGCCGCCTGATCAACGTGGCCAACGAGAACGTCTCCAAGTACCGCTTTTATTACACCCAAAAGACCTGCAACAATCCCTGGGGCTATTTCTTCCATCCGGAAGACCGGCTTTGCAGCCACCAGATCCTTCATTTCCCCTCGCCCCAGCCCCAGGACCGCGTCAACATCGTTAAATAAATTTTTCCCTTCTCCCCAAGTCACGGAAGGGTCCAGCCCTCTTTCACTTTAGGGTGTTTCTACAATTTTGTTTTGATGTTATTTTCCCCCATTTGCCCCCCAGATGGCCGAATTTTGGCCCGAATCATTTTTTAAATCCACTTTTTACCCCGAAATGTTTCCACCGATCGGCTTTTTTCAGCAGAAACCCTTCCCGATGGATGAATACACCCCTGGTACAACATTTGCTTTAAACATGGCCCTAAAGGCGGGGCCATGTTCCGAAAGTTCAAATTTGAGGAGGACTTGTACGCGAGCCTCTCCTCGATTCCCCTTTCCACGCAATTCAAGCTCGACCGGGCGGGTTATCGCCTGCCGGTGAAGACGTGGAACCAGCTTTCCCTCGAGGAACGCAACGTACTCTGTCATTTATCCGTGCGGAGCCAGGGCGAGTTGGACTGCTACCGGAATTTCGTGGAGCACGTTTTCCGAAAGCTCAAGGAAAAACCCGAAAAGCCGGAACCGACGACCTTGCTCCACGAGAGGGCCCTTTGGGAAAACCTGGCCCAAGTCCCGGAGGGAATCTACCTTCGGGCCCTGAAATTAAAAGTCATGCTCAGTCCCGAGGATTGGCTCCAATTGGACGACATGGAACGCTACGCTTTGTTCCGCCTCGCCATTGAAACGGCCTCCGAAAAGGTTTTTCACGCCGCTTTGGAGGAGTTCCTGGGGCACAAGACCCCCAAGGTTAGAGCCGCGGGCGCTTCCTAGGCAAAGTTTTACCCCCAAGAACGTTTTCCGTAACAAACCGTTAACCCCCCTTTGTGATCCTGGCCCCCGAAAAGGCTACTCCACACCGAATCGACACTGAGCCTGTTCAAACGGGAGGAAGCCATGATTTACCCAGACCCCTACGCGGAACACATCCTTTATGCCTGCGACCATTGCCGGCGGATCGGGGAATTGGGAACGGACATCCGGGAAGAGGATGAGATTTATTACTGCTGGCATTGCCTCCGGGACATGAAGAGGAAAAAAGGGGGCCGGGCCGATCGGAGGGAAAAGCATTATGCGTTTAAGTGAGACGACCTCAACTGGAGAGGAAATTTACGAATGCGACCGGTGCCGGGTGCGGGGAGAGCGTCAAACGTTCGTCTTGATGGAAAATGACCATCAATTCTGCCTTTCCTGCTGGCTTGAAAAAGAGCATTACCGGATCAATAGCCGTCCGTTGACGGCCGGATTTTAAACCCTCCTTTTCTTCAAGCCGTCAAGCCATATCCGCGAAGCCGTGGTCCGGGCATTTCTTGGCCGTATAGTCCTTGTCCCAGGCGGTCTTGAAAAGAATGACGGGCCGGTTCAATTTATCCCTCGTTTTCAAGACTTGGACCGGAGGGTCGAAAGTCCCGGGGTTTCCCACCAGCCAGGCGCTGGATTGGAAGGGCAGGAGTTCCAATTCGGTGTCCACCCCATATTCGCTTTTCAGGCGGTATTGCAAGACGTCAAACTGCAACCGGCCCACCGCCGCCACGTAAAAGTCCAACTCATCCCAGCTTTTGAGCATCTGCACCGTGCCCTCCGCCGTCATCTGCTCCACGCCCTTGTCGAAGGATTTCCGCTTGGACACGTCCTTAGGGCGGACCCGCGCGAAAATTTCCGGTTGGAAGGAAGGCAGGGGCTTGAAGTTGAAGCCGCCGGAAAGGGAGATGGTGTCGCCGATGGCGAAGGTCCCAGGATTGATGACCCCCACCACGTCACCCGGGTAGGCCAGGTCCACGGTGTTGCGGTCCTGCGCCAACATGGAGTGGGGACGGGAAAGGCGCAGTTCCTTGCCCAGGCGGTGGTGTTTCACCACCAGGTCCCGCTCGAAGCGGCCGGAACAAATCCTCAAGAAAGCCGTGCTGTCCCGGTGCTTGGGGTTCATGTTGGCCTGAAGTTTGAACACATAAGCGCTGAAGGGGGTCTCGACCGGATCAATGGTGATTTCCCCCTTGGGGGTATCCGCCAATCGGGGGCCGGGAGGGGGGGCCATCTCCACGAAAGCGTCAAAGAAGGGCTCGACGCCGAAGTTAGTGAGGGCGGAGGCGAAGAAGACAGGGGTTACCTTGCCCTTGAGGAACTCCGCGTGGTCGTAGGGGTTGCCCGCCACCTCCAGCAATTCCAGGTCGTGGTGCAATTTCTCCCAAAGTCCCTCTGAAACGTGGGATTTGATGCCCGGGTCACTTAAAGCAATCCGTTCCACCGCCGCCCTGGCGGCGCCGCCTACTGAGGTCTTGGTGAAGAGCAAAAGTTCCTTGGTGCGCCGATCCACGACCCCCACGAACTCACGGCCCGAACCCACCGGCCAGTTGATGGCGGAAGAATGGATTCCCAGCACCTCCTCCACCTCGTGCATCAGGTCCAGAGGCTCCCGCCCGGGCAGGTCCATCTTGTTGATGAAGGTCATCACCGGGATGCCCCGCAGGCGGCAGACCTCGAAAAGCTTGCGGGTTTGGGTTTCCACGCCCTTGGCCGCGTCGATGACCATGATGGCGCAGTCGGCGGCGGTCAGGGTGCGGTAGGTATCCTCGGAGAAGTCCTGGTGACCCGGTGTGTCCAGCACATTGATGATGGCGTTTTTATAGGGAAACTGCATGGCGGAAGCGGTGATGGAAATACCGCGTTCCTGCTCCATCCCCATCCAGTCGGAAACGGCCACTTTTCCTCCCTTGCGGCCCCGCACCATGCCGGCGGTCTGGATCATGCCGGAATAAAGCAACAACTTCTCGGTCAACGTGGTTTTCCCGGCGTCCGGGTGGCTGATGATGGCGAAGGTGCGCCGCTTGGCGATCGCGTTCTTGATTTCGTTGGTTAAATTGAGTTCAGTCATAAGCGGCGCATTTTACCAGAATACAACCCGGCCTCAACCTGGACGAATCTTACCCCTCACCCTATCCCCCTCCCGCAAGGAGCGAGGGTTCCGGAAAAGCGGGGATTTTTGTCCTCTCTCTCCATGGACGGGAAGGACGGGGGTGAGGGTGAGAGGCCGAATCTTGCACCTGGGCGGCGGGAAACCTAAACTAACCCCGTTTTTATCCCGTTGTTGCGAGGGTCGCCGATGAACTTCCTGGGGCGGGTTTTCAAGGAATTGTTCATTTTCCTGAAGCAATGCTGGTTTTTGGTGGTGCTTCTCGCCCTCGCCCTGGCGGTTTATCCCGTGGAGCGGGGCAGCGAGTTTTGGGTATGGGTCAGCCTGTCCTACGTGACG
>DATKOC010000041.1:0-17288 GCA_035524855.1 bacterium | reverse complement strand
AAATGGCGGAGAACGCCCATGACGTCTGCCTCCTGGATTACCGGCTGGAAGGGCGCAACGGGCTGGATTTTCTCAAGGAGGCCGGCGAAAAGGGATTCACCACCCCCATCATCCTGCTGACGGGATTGGCCGACTACGAGGTGGACTTGGAAGCCATGCGCCTGGGAGCCTCCGATTTCCTGCACAAGAACAAAATCGACAAGGCCACTTTGGAACGGGCCATCCGTTACGCCCTGGAGCGCAAAAAATCCGCCGAAACCCTGCGCCACCGCGAGGAATTTTACCGGGCGCTCATCGAGAACGCCCTGGACGGGGTGGCCGTCTTAGGGCCGGATGGAACGATCCGTTTCGCAAGCCCCTCCGTGGAGCGCATCCTGGGCTATTCCCTCAATGAGAAGATCGGAACCAGCGTCTTTGAGTTGATCCACCCGGGTGACTTGATCCGGGTGCGGGAGCTTTTCAACCGTCTCCTGCTCTCTCCGGGGCTCATCCTTTCCGACGAGTTCCAGGCCCGCCATAAGGACGCTTCCTGGCGCACGGTGGAGGCCACGGGTAAGAGCGGTATTTTCGGGATCCCCCCCGTGGAAGCGGTGGTCATCAATTTCCGCGACGTCACGGGCCGCAAAGCGGCCGACCGGGCCACCGCGCGGCTGGCCTCCATCGTGGAATCCTCCAACGACGCGGTCTATTCCCTCAGCCTGGACGGCGTGATCCTCAGTTGGAACCCCGGAGCCGTTAGGATTTATGGGTTCAAGGCGGAGGAGGCTGGGGGGCGGGACGTTTCCCTCGTTGCTCCCCTGGGACGGCGGGACGAGTTCCCCCGGCTTTTGGCGACGGTGGCGGAAGGAAAGGCCGTCGCCAATTTCACGACCGCCCACCAAGCCAAGGACGGCCGGGAAATCCTCCTCTCCCTCACCCTTTCCCCCCTGCGCGACGCCTCGGGCCGGGTGCAGATGGCCTCGGTCATCGCGAGGGACGTCACGGAAAGCGAACGGGCCAAATCCCTCAAGGAAGCGCTTCAGGCCGAGCGGGACGAGCTTTTAGACCGTTTACAGCTCCAGATGGAAGTCATGCCCATCTCCTGCATCCTGCTGGACCAGCATTTCAACCTGCTTTATTGGAACCCCGCCGCCGAGAAAATGTTCGGGTACCGTTTTGACGAGGTCGAGGGGAAGTCGATTCTTTTTTTAGCCACGGAAGGAGAAAGGGAGGGGTTGGAGGAATCTTTTCGGCGGATCCAAAAAGGGGAATCCATGCCTCCCACCAGCGTGCGGGAGGCGCGCCGCAAGGACGGACGTGTTTTAACCTGCGAATGGCACGGGGCGCTGCTGAAGGATGGGGAGGGTAATCCGGCGGGGGCCATGGTGATGGCCTTGGACATTACCGACCGGAAGAAGGCCGAGGAAAACAGGACAAGGCTGGCCTATATCCTGGAACAAACCCCCGACGCGGTCGTGATCGCGGACTGGAACGACAAGATCATCGAATGGAACAAGGGGGCGGAGAGGACTTTCGGCTATTCGGCGAAGGAAGCCGTCGGGAAACACCTAAGTATCCTCATACCCGATGACCAATTGGCTGAATTCGCCCAAAGGAGCAAGGATTTCCACGAGGGGGGGGAAATCGATTTTTTTGAGACCACCCGGAAGAAAAAAAACGGACAACTCATTCAAGTCTCTGTTTCCGCCGGGCCCCTCAAGGAGCCTTCAGGCCGGATCGTTGGCTTCTCGGCGATTTACCGGGACATCACCGAAATGAAAAAGGCCCAGGAAAACCAACGCCTTTTGGCATCGATCTTGGCCCAGACCCACGACGGCGTCGTTGTCTCGGACCTGAAAGGGATCATCCTGGAGTGGAACCAAGGTGCCGAGGAAATCTACGGTTACAAAGCTGGGGAAATCGTCGGCCGGTCCAGCCGGATCCTCGAACCGCCGGGCCACCAGGGAGAGATCGATTCGTTCCGCGGCCAACTGCTGGCCGGCGCGGAGGCGGTGAGGTACGAGACAGTCCGGCTCCGGAAAGACGGAAAATCCATCCATATCGACGCGACCTTGAGTCCGCTTAAGAATGAGAAGGGGGAAATCACGGCCTTTTCGGCGATTGTCCGGGACATCACGACCAGAAAAAAGGCCGAGGATGTCCAAAACCAACTGGCCGCCATCCTTCAGCAGACCCCGGACGCGGTCATCGGAGGCGACTTGGAGGGCAATATTTTCAGTTGGAACCGTGGGGCGGAGGTTATGTTCGGTTATTCTTTCGACGAAATCATTGGAAAGCCGGTGACTCTCCTGGCCCCCCCCGACCGGGTCAAGGAGTTGACTGAAATCCGGGAGATCGCCCAGAAAGGGGAGGTCATCTCCAATTTCGAGACGGTCCGCCTCCGGAAGGACGGCCAGCTGGTCGATGTCTCCGCCACCCTCTTTCCCACCAAAGATTCAAACGGCAAGACTTTGGGGGTCTCGGCCATCCTACGGGACATCACCGAGCGGAAAAAAGCCGAGGATTCCCTCCGCCAGCACGAGGAGCAACTGCACCGGGTCGAGAAAATGAACGCCATCGGCCGCCTGGCTGGGGGTGTGGCCCACGACTTCAACAACCTCCTCTCGGTCATCGGGGGTAACGCCGAATTCCTCCTCTCGGGCCTCAAGGAAGATGATCCCCACCGGGAAGAGGTCGAGGAAATCCAGAAAGCCGTCCGGAGGGGGGCCGACCTGACCAAGCAACTGCTGGTGTTCGGCCAGAAACAGGTGGTCCAGCCCCAGCCCGTCAACCTTAACGACCTGACCGCCGAGATGAGCAAGATGGTCAAGCGCCTGATCGACGCGAACGTGGACCTGGCCATCATCCAGGACAAGGCCCTCAAACCCATGCTGGCCGACCCGGGCCAGATGCAGCAGGTCATCCTGAACCTGGTCCTGAACGCGCGCGACGCCATGCCCCAGGGCGGCCATTTGATGATCGAGACCAAGCACGTGGAGGCGGAACAGTTGGGCCGGGAGAAACGCCCCACCCTTCCCCCCGGCTCCTATTCCCGCATCAGCGTGACCGACACGGGCACGGGAATGAGCGAGGAGATCCAAAAGCACATCTTCGAGCCTTTTTTCACCACCAAGGCGGGCAAGGGGACTGGGCTGGGGCTGGCCAGCGTTTACGCCATCGTGCGCAAGTGGAGCGGCCATATCTTCCTTTACAGCAGTCCCGGCATGGGAAGCACCTTTTCCATTTATTTTCCCACCCTGTCCCAAGAGGAAGGGCCCAAGGAAAAGCCGAAACAAATGACCCTGATTCCCCAGGGGTCGGAGACCATCCTGCTGGCGGAGGATGAGGACCCGGTCCGGAAAATCCTCGTCCGGGGTTTGGAAAAATTCGGCTACAAGGTTTGGGAAGCCCGCAACGGAATCGAGGCGGTTCAGATGGCCTGGGCCCGGAAGGAGGACATCCACCTCCTTTTGACTGACACCGTCATGCCGAAAATGAACGGGAAAGAATTGGCCGACGAGATCCGCAAGAGCCGGCCCAAGACCAAGGTCCTGTTCATCTCCGGTTATCCCCGGGAAGTCCTTTCCCAACAGGGCATCATGGCGCCCGACATCCACCTCCTGCAGAAGCCGTTCGAGATCGAGGACTTGGCCAGGGAAATCCGAAAAGTGCTGGACGCAAAGAAGTAAAACCCGTCGTTGGTCCTAACACCCAACTAAAGGAATGAGATGGAAGAATTGGAATCGCGGCGAAATACCGGCCCTAAAATACTAGTGGTGGACGATGATCCGCAGGTGGCCAAGGTCATCCGGAAAGCCTTGGAATCCGCCGGGTACCAGGTGTTGGAAGCCGCCCATGGGAAGGCCGCCGTGGAACTGATGGCCCAAAAACCCGACCTGGTGCTGCAGGACCTGGTCCTGCCGGACATCACGGGTTATGACCTGGTGGCGAAGTTGAGGTTCCGGACGCAGGAGAAACCCATTCCGTTCCTCGCTTTGTCCGGGTACATGGCGATGCCGGAGGAACCGTGGGATACGGGCCACGGTTTTGACGCCTTGGTGGTCAAGCCGGTGAGCCCCTCCGAGTTGGTGAAAACGGTCAAAACTTGGCTCGAAAAAGGCCATTCGGGCAAACCTTAGTCCCCTTCACCCGCCGCCGACTCCAGCCACAGCCTCATTTCCACCGGATGCTCCTCGACCAGCATGGAACAGGAAAACTGGGGTTCTCCCGACGGCCAGTCGCTGGGAATGGAAACAAAGGGATGGATGGGCCCCACTTCGAAGCTGTCGGGATTCCAAAAAGAGTGGGTGAGGGACAGCCCCAGGAGAGCCACCAATTCCTCGAAGACCTCCGCCTCGCTGCAGCGGCCGAGGGGTGTTTCATCATGCAGTTGCCGCAGCCAAGCCGAGAATTCCAGGGATCCCCGGAGGACGAGGAAGCCCCTCAAGGTTCCGGTGAGGAGGGCCATGCGCTCCATGGGAAGGTAAAGGGTGCCGGTCAGTTCCCTCCCCAAGCGGTGGATTTGCTTGGCGCCCCAGGACCTCAAGATCCTCTCCAAGAAATCCCCGACACGAAAGAGGCGCAGGGAGGTCCGGGCGGGATTTGTCACTTCTTCATGAATGTTTGGCATGGCGTGAATCCTCCTTTATTGGGTTGAAGTTCTCAGTTCATCCAAAAACGGATTTCCACCGGATGGTCCCCGGCGAGGAAGGCGCTGGTCACATTCGGCTCCCGCACGGGCCATTGCTCCGGAGTGGAGCCTTGTGGAACCACCAAGCCCAGTTCAAAAATTTCCGACAGCCAGAAGCTTTGGATCAACCGCACCACATAAAGGGTCGCCATCTCGTGGAAAATTTCCCTCTCCGTGCAAAGGTGCGAGGGCTTGTAGGCCCTGCCCCGCTTGAGCCAGGTGAGGAAATCCTTGTGGCAGCGGACGACGAGGGTTCCCCCTACCGTGCCCGTCCAGTTTAGGCTCACCTCCTCGGTCATGTCGCAGGGCGGATCCCCCGCCGGGCCCAGGTATTCCACTGGGGCCTTGCCGGCCCAATATTCCACGAATTTTGCAAAATGAAGCGCCAGGTCCATGGACCTGGGAACGATCGTTTTCTCCTCAACTTGGGATGCCGTGGCTTGATCGAAAGTGTCCAACATGGGTTTCCTCCTGGCAGTGATCCACTTCATCTGTTGAATAAAGCAAGAGGAGTGCCAAGAAATATCCCGGGAATCGGCGGTGTTTCGAGGCGGTGGGAACCTGGGAAAACGTAAATGTTTTCACAAGGGGTAAAAAGGACACGAAATAGTTTGGGACGTTTAACCCCGTGGACGACGCGGCGATGATCCGATGAATGACTTGAATACAAAAACCCTTCTTCCCGATGAAAAGAAGGGTTGGGGTGGGGAATGGGGCCTGGGGTTTTATTCAAGCCACGGTGGCCATTTTCTTGGAAAGGACCTGCTTGATGGTGGCCTTGAGGGAGTCCATGTTTACGGGTTTGGCGAAAAATCCGCTGATATTGAACCCCTTCAGCGCGAAATCATTCTCCATGCCCTTGAAGGCGGAGGCCACCAGGATGGGAAGATGGGGATGATCCTCGCGCACGAGGGGGATCATCTCCATGGCGTGCATATCGGGCATCTTGATGTCGGTCATCAGCAGGTCCACCGGCTGGTCCTCGAGGATGCCCAGGACCTGGAGTCCGTTCCCAGCCAATAGGACGTTATAACCCTCCTCCGAAAGCTCCTCGAAGTAAAGCAGGCGGGAGGCTTCCTCGTCCTCCGCCACCAGGATGGTAAAAGGTCTCGTTTCCATGACTGACTCCTTGAAAAGTTAGTCTTCCCCGAGGGGAAGGTAAAAGGTGAAAGTGCTGCCCTTGCCGACCTCACTCTCCACGTCCAGGTTGCCCCCGTGGGCGGCGATGATCTTGTGGCAGATGCTCAATCCCAGGCCAGTGCCGGTGATTTTGGTGGTGAAGAAAGGATGGAAAAGTTTGGAAATGTTTTCCTTGGGGATGCCGCAGCCGGTGTCGCCGACTGAAACGGCCACCATTTTTTGCTGGAGGAACAACTGCTGGAACAGGGCTCCGTCGTTCCCGGCCTGGGGGACCAGGCCCTCGATGAGGCGGGTCTTGAGCGACAGTTTCCCGCCCTGGGGCATGGCCTGGAGGGCGTTGAGGATGAGGTTCAGGGCGACCTGGCGGACCTTGGGAATATCGGCTTCCACTTGCGGGAGGACGGGGCTCAAGTTCCATTCCACCTGGACCCCCGCGGCCTCGATTTTCTCATGCAGGAAGTGGGCGGTTTCCTCCAGGAGTTGATTCATGTCCGAAGGAGCCTTGTTGACGTGATCCGGGCGGCTGTATTCCAACACATCGTTCACGATGCCGTCCATCCGGCGGACTTCCTCGGCGATGATGTCGGCGTATTTCCTCAAGGCCGGGTCCTCCAGCTTGGCCGACAGGCGGCGGGAAAAGCCGCTGATGGCGTTCAAGGGGTTCTTGATCTCGTGGGCCACCCCGGCCGCCATCTCCCCCAGGGCGGAAAAGCGTTCGGAGCGGAGCAACTGGGTCTCCATTTGACGGAGCAGGGTCATGTCCCGCAGGGTGGCGATGGCCCCGATCACCTCGCCGTTGCCCCCCTTCAGGACGGAGGTTTCAAGGGTCACCGGAATGGTTTCGGAACGGGCCGTTGTGAGTTCCAGATGGTCCTGGACGAAGCTTTTTTCCTCTTCCAAGGTGCGTTTGAGGGCGGCGGCCACGGGGGCGAGACCCCCGGGAAGCTCTCCCAGGGGCTTTTCGGCCATTTCCGCCTCCACGAAACCCGTGATTTGGCGGGCCCCCGAGTTAAAGGTCCTTATCCGGCCGTCATTGCGGGCCACGATGATGCCCGTCTTGATGGAGGCCAGGACGCAATGATGGTATTCCAGAAGGGTTTTCAGTTTGCGGTTGGTTTCCACGTATTTTTGGACCGAGGAATCGGCTTGTTCGGCCAGGAAACGATTCATGTCGGCCAGGTGTTGCCGGTCCTCCTTGTGTTTTTTGGTTTCCATCGCCAAAAAGCCGCTGAGGGAAGCCGCCACGAACAGGAAGGGAAAGCGGACCAGGATTTCGGTGTCGGCGGGGAAAAGCCTTCCCCCGCCACGGACTTGGAGGAAGGAATAAAGGGAACAGGAAACCACCGCGATGGCGAAGACGCTTTTCACGTCCTGGGAGAGGGCCGAGATGAAAATGGTGGTGAAAAGGATCAGGAAAAGGTCCACGTCCTGGATTCCGCCCAGGTAGATGGTCCCCGTGATGAAAAGGATGTCGGTGAGGAAGATCGCCGAGAGGGCGGCGTTGTCCTCCACCCAGGCATTTTTCAGCAGGGGCATGACCAAGATGGAAAGCAGGTAGGCCCCCAAAAGGGCGGTCAGGCGGCCGGTGAAGAGGATTTGGCTGTTTTGATCCTTGTAGTAAAGCAGGACCGCCAGGGCCAGGAAAACCAGGAGCCGGAAGGCCGAAAGAATGCCTTTCTTTCCCAAGTGAAATCCGGGTTTGGGCGCCTCGGAAGAATCCGCGGGACCCTTGGAGTTCCAAGGAAAGGCCTGGGTTGTGGAAGCGATGGAATTGAGCATGCCTTGGATAAAGCAAGGCACGTGCCACAAAAACAGCGGGATTTAACCGCTTTTTGAGGTCAGAGGAAAGAGAGGGGGGAAACTTAATTGCCCAGCGGGTAAAAATGACCCAAAGACAATTTTGAATTCTTAATTCTTGATTTTTAATTGAAAACCGCAAACCGGAGACACGACTAAACGACACGAAAACATAATGAGGTGAATTAAATATTTTTACGGGACGTGGTTTTGACGATGGCCGTTAGGATTTTGACCAGCTCATGGGCCAAATTTAAGGAATTTTTAAGGTCCGCTTTAGACCAGTCGGAAGCCTGGAGCAATTCAAGCCAGTAGAGCGTTTCCCGGCCTTCTTTCGAAGCGATCGACATTTTGTGGAGGAAGTCCTTGCGGCTTTGCGCGGCCAAAGCCTCTTGCACATTTGCCCCGATGCTCGTGCCGGCTCGCAACAATTGCTTGGACAAAACGAATTCTTGCTGTGCCCTTAAGGTCTTATAGAGTTGCATGATATGCAAGGCGAATTCAAAACTCTTTGTTTTGACAATGTTGTTCCCCATTTTCTGAGCGCTTAATTCAAAATTAAGAATCAAAAATTAAGAATTGCCTTATTCAAGGTTGAACTTTTTCATCTTGTTGAAGAGGGTTTTGCGGGTGACGCCCAGGATTTTGGCGGCGTTGGTGCGGTTACCCTTGGTTTCCAGAAGGACTCGCTTGATGTTCTCCAACTCGGCTTGGTCGCGCGAGAGAACCGCTTTGCCCGTGCCCGGGTCTGTTTGCTTGGCTTCCCGGATTTCCTTGGGCAGGTCCTTCGCCGTCAGGCCGGCCCCTTTGGAGGTGATGACCATGCGTTCCAGGACATGCTTGAGCTCCCTGACGTTTCCGGGCCAAGAATAAGCCTTTAACTGGGCCAGCAAATCGTCGGGAAGCAGGCTGAGCTTCTTGTTGAAGGCGCGGCAGGATTCCTGGAAGAAAAAATTGGCCAATTGGGCGATGTCCTCCGGCCTCTCCCGCAAGGCGGGAATATGCAGGGGAACGACGTTCAGGCGGTAGAAAAGATCGGCCCGGAAGCGGCCTTCCTTCACCTCTTTTTCCAGGTCCCGGTGGGTGGCGGTGACGACGCGGACATCCAGGGGGATTTCACGGTTGCCCCCCAGGCGGCGCAGGGTTTTCTGCTCCAAGACTTTCAGGAGCTTCATTTGGACGGAGGCCGTCAACTCCCCGATCTCATCGAGGAAAACGGTGCCGCCCTGGGCTTCCTCAAAGAGGCCCAGCTTCTGCCGCTTGGCGTCGGTGAAGGCCCCCGGTTCATAGCCGAAGAGTTCCGATTCCAGGATGGACTCCGGCAAAGAGCCGCAATGGAGTTCCACGAAGGGTTTGGAGGAGCGGGGGGAGAGGGCGTGGATGAGCCGGGCTACGTGTTCTTTCCCGGTCCCGGTTTCCCCCAGGATGAGAACGGTGACCTTTTCCTGGCCGGCCACCTGCTCGACTTCCCCATAAAGTTTCTGCATCTCCGGGTCGGAGAGGAAAAGGTAGTCCTTGCGGTACATTTCCCGTTGCTGCTTTTTCAGGGAATCCACTTCCCTCCGAAGACCGCGCTTTTCCTCAATTTTTTTCAGGATGAGCCTCAGTTTTTCCTGGTCAATGGGCTTTTCCAGGTAATCCTCCGCCCCCATCTGCATGGCTTTCACCGCTGAGTCAATGGAACCCTCGCCGGTGATGACCACGACCGAGGCCGCCTGGTGGTTTTGGTTCAGCCTGGTCAGGATATCCAGGCCGCCCATGTCGGGAAGGTGGAGGTCCAGGAGGATCATGTCCGGCTTGAGATCGCCGGCGTTTTGGATCCCCTCGGCGCCGGTGGGGGCCCCAAAGGCTTTATGGCCCTGCTGTTCCAAGGTCTTGGAAAGGATCTTTACGAGTGAAGTTTCATCGTCGATGATTAAGATTCTCATTCGCACATTAGTATAAAATAAGCCCGGGAAAAATGGCGTTTGATAGCCCCCTTTTTTAGGGGACAGCCTTGAAAGCCGGAAAAGTAGTCAGGAAAAGTGCTGATTTTTATGTGGTTAAAACTGGATATCTCCTCCTCATAGGCGGGTGAATGAACGATTCTTCGGCGAATTCCCTGGGGAAGAGCTGGCGGTTTTTTCTTTGCCTCGCCCTTTTGGCCGGGGCGGCCCTGCGTCTTTCCTTCCCGGGGGACATCGAGTACAAGGGCGACGAAAGGTACATGTTCGAGGCGGCCCAGAGTATCGACAGGTACGGGGTTTGGCCCCATTTGGGCATGATTTCGGGCGTGGGGGTGGCCAATCCGGGGCTCAGTGTCTGGGTCTTTGGAGTCCTTTATCAACTGATCCACCCAGTGACTCCACCCGATTTGTCCCGGGGAGTCGAGATCCTCAATATCGCCGCACTTCTTTTATTGGCTTTCTTCAGTTTGAGGATCATTCAAGAAGCTGAAAGGCCGGCGTGGCTTTGGGCGACCGTCTTGGCGGCGGTGAATCCCTTCGCGGTGTTATTTCACCGGAAAATTTGGGCGCAGGACACCCTGCCGCTTTTTTGTGTTTTGTTTTGGATCGCTTGGCATTATCGCGGCAAGAGGCTGGGGGCGTTTGGGTGGGGACTGATCGGAATCTGCCTGGGACAGATCCATATGTCCGGGTTTTTCCTGGCCGGGGGAGTTTTCTTGTGGACGGTTTACCGGGAAAGGCGGCTCCAATGGGTTTCCTGGCTGGCGGGTTCACTGGCCGGGGCGGTTCCCCTCCTCCCCTGGCTGCAATACATGGCCGCCAAACCCCGGGGCGGGTTCGACTGGACCAGCTTGAAGTGGATTTTGTACCCGAAATACTGGTTCTATTGGGTGACGGACTCCCTGGGGATGGGCCTGAACTACAGCCTCAAGACCCATGAGTTCATGGATTTGATGCGCTACCCCCTTATCGGGGGGGTAGGGACCTATTTGGTGGGCATCCTGCACGTCTTGGTTATTGCCATTGGTATTTTGATTGTCCTTTCGGCAAAAAAGGGTGGCAGGCTCTCGTGGGGGATGGGGGATTCCACGGACACCGGAATGGCTCTGGCTTCCGTTTTCGTGGTGGCGGGAATCCTGATTACGCTTTCTTGCGCGCAGGTCATGCGCCATTACCTGATCGTGACCTTTCCGTTGGAATGGGTCTGGTTGTCCCGATTGGGTTTGCTCGACCGCCGGTGGGGCCAGCGCTACCTACTGGCGATTTGGGTGACGCAGTTGGTGACCTCAATCTGCTTTTTGACCTATATCCACGTGAACCACGGCGACCCCCTGGGGGATTACGGGGTCACCTATGATTTTCAGGGAAAATAGCCGGCGAAGACCCGGGGCTTTTCCCCCAAGCCGCTCTTCCGGCGAAATCCCCCGGCTCTTGCATCCCGGGGACCCGTTGGATTAAAAGGGATCGTCCCTATTCCAGATTCCCCGAGGAAGCCCATGAGAGCCATCGCGGTTTTTCCGGCGAAAAAGCAAGTCGCCTTGATCGAAGCGGACCCGCCGAGTTTAAAATCACCCACCGACGTCAAGTTGAAGATGCTCGATATCGGCGTTTGCGGCACGGACAAGGAAATCTGCGCCTTTGAGTACGGAACGCCGCCGCCGGGAGAGGACCACCTCATCATCGGCCATGAGTCCCTGGGCCGGGTGGTGGAGGTGGGCCCCCAGGCCAAACGCCTTAAGCCGGGCGACTTGGTGGTGACCATGGTGCGCCGTCCCTGCCCCCACCCCGAATGCCAGGCCTGCCACGCCGGGCGCCAGGACTTTTGCCTTACCGGGGATTTTACCGAGCGGGGCATCAAGGGGCTCCACGGTTACATGACCGAGTACGTGGTGGACGACGAGCGTTACATGAACCCGGTTCCCCCGGAATTGAGGGAAGCCGGGGTGCTGGCGGAACCCTTGACGATCGCGGAGAAGGGACTCCTGCAGGTTTGGGCGATCCAATCCCGCCTGCCCTGGCACTTGCGCCACCTTCAACATCCCGGCCGGGAAAGGGAGGCGCCCCACGGCGGCCGAACCCATAACGCCGTGGTCCTGGGGGCGGGGCCGGTGGGGTTGTTGGGCGCGATGCTGCTTCGGGCCTCGGGTTTCAACGTTTTCGTTTATTCCAAGGAAGCGCCTGATAGCCCCAAAGCCCGGCTGGCCGGCCGGATCGGCGCGGTTTACGTCAGTGGGGCCCAAACCACCCCGCAGGCCCTGGCGGAACGGGTGGGGAACTTGGACCTGGTCTATGAGGCCACCGGCGCCTCGGGGCTTTCCTATGAGGTCATGAAATATATCGGCATTAACGGTGTTTTCGTCTTCACCGGCGTGCCGGGACGCAAGGGGCCTATCTCCGTGGACGCAGACCTGCTGATGCGCAACCAGGTGTTGAGGAACCAGGTGGTTTTCGGCACGGTCAACGCGGGCCAGGACGCCTATATCAAGGCCATCGCCGACCTGGCGGACTTCAACCGCCGTTGGCCGGGCGCCTTGGCGGACCTCATTACCGGGCGGTTCGCCCCCGAAAAACACCGGGACCTCCTGCTGGGCGACCCGGGCGGGATCAAGAACGTTATTTCCTTTGAGTAACCCCAAGGAACCCCATTGAGCGACCCAACGCCGCTGGATCCGGAGTCGAAAAGGCTGGAGGAAGCCACCCGGGGCGCCAAGCACTGGAAACACTGGGGGCCCTACCTCTCCCAAAGGCAATGGGGCACGGTGCGGGAGGACTACTCGGCCGACGGCGAGGCCTGGGATTATTTCCCCCACGACCATGCCCGGAGCCGGGCCTACCGGTGGGGAGAGGACGGACTGCTGGGCCTTTGCGACTACCAGGGCCTGCTTTGCTTCGCGCCGGCGCTGTGGAATGGGAAAGACCCCTTCTTGAAAGAGCGGTTGTTCGGCTTGAGCGGCAAGGAAGGCAACCACGGCGAGGACGTCAAGGAGTGCTATTACTTCCTGGCCAACACCCCCACCCATTCCTACATGAAGGCGCTTTATAAATATCCCCAGGCCCCATTCCCCTACGGGCGGCTGGTGGCGGAAAACGGGCGGCGGAGCAGGCAGGAGCCCGAATTCGAGCTGGCGGACACCGGGGTGTTCGACGGCAACCGGTACTTCGACCTTTTCGTGGAATACGCCAAGGCCGACTGGGAGGATATCCTCATCCGTTTCACCGTCCTCAACCGGGGGCCGGAGGAGGCCCGGTTGGAATTACTTCCCAGCCTCTGGTTCCGAAATACTTGGTCCTGGGGGCGGAAGGGCGAGGGTTACTGGGGCAAGCCCCTCCTCCGTCCGGCGGGGGGCGGGGTGGAGGCCGTTCACGAGAAAGTCGGAAGGATGCTCCTTTACGCGGAGGGCGATCCCCAGGTTCTTTTTACCGACAACGAAACCAACCTTGAGAGGCTCTACGGCGTCCCCAATAAAAATCCTTTCGTGAAAGACGCCTTCCACGCGGCGGTCGCTCAAGGGCAATTCCAGGGGCTTAACCCCCTTGGCGGCACCAAGGCGGCTTTCCGGTATTCCCTCAACCTTCCCGCCGGGGAAAGCCGGGTGGTCCGCCTTAGGTTTTCCCGGTCCGCCCTCAAAGAGCCGTTTGGGGGCGCTTTCGAGGGGGTTTTCGACCGGCGCCAGGCGGAAGCCGAGGTTTTTTACGACTCCAAATTGCCCGGCATGGCGGCGGAACCAAGGCGGGTGGCCGAACAGGCTTACGCGGGGTTGCTCTGGTCCAAGCAGCGCTACGATTACGTGGTGAGGGAATGGCTGGAGGGGGACCCGGACCAGCCCGCGCCGCCGGATGGCCGGGGCGCCATCCGCAACGGGGGGTGGGGGCATTTCGGGGCCGAGGATGTGCTTTCCATGCCCGACACCTGGGAGTACCCCTGGTTCGCCGCCTGGGACCTGGCCTTCCACGCGGTGGCCCTGGCGCCGCTGGACCCGCACTTGGCCCAATCCCAGCTGATCCTCCTGATGCGCGAGTGGTATATGCATCCCAACGGCCAGCTTCCCGCCTATGAGTACAACTTTTCCGACGTCAACCCGCCCCTGCACGCCTGGGCCTGCTGGGAAGTTTACAAGCGCTCCGGCCCCCCGGGGAAAAGGGACCGGGTTTTCCTGTCCCGCACCTTCCAAAAACTCCTGCTGAATTTCACCTGGTGGGTCAACCGCAAGGACGTGAACGGCAACAACCTTTTCTCGGGCGGGTTCCTGGGACTGGACAACATCGGGGTCTTTGACCGGTCCAAACTGCCGCCTGGGGCCCTGGAACAGGCCGACGCCACGGCCTGGATGGCTTTCTATTGCGTCCTCCTGCTTTCCATGGCGCTGGAGCTTTCGGTGGAAGACCCCGCCTTCGAGGATATCGCCACCAAGTTCTTTGAGCATTTCATCTCCATCGCCGACGCCATGAATTCCCTGGGAGGCACGGGGCTATGGGACGAGGGGGACGGCTTTTATTACGACCAGATGCGCTACCAAGGGGCGGCCCTGCCCCTGAAAGTGCGCTCCGCGGTGGGGTTGATTCCCCTTTTCGCGGTGGAAGTCCTGGAGGAGGAAAAACTCCAAAGGCTGCCGGAGTTCTACAAACGCATGAAGTGGTTCCTGGAAAACCGCCCGGACTTATCCCGGATTTCAACCTGCCTCGTCCCCGGTTCCCCCGGCGGGAAGGACTACCGGCTCCTGGCCATCCCCACCCGGGAAAGGCTCCAAAGGGTCCTGCGCTATGTCCTGAACGAGGCTGAATTTCTCTCGCCTTACGGGGTCCGCTCCCTTTCCCGCTTCCACCGGGACCATCCCTATCGGCTCGAACTGGGGGGGATTTCCAACCAGGTGGATTATGAGCCCGGGGAATCCCAAACCTGGCTTTTTGGGGGTAATTCCAACTGGCGGGGTCCGGTATGGTTTCCATTGAATTTCCTGTTGATCGGGGCGTTGGAGCGCTACCACCAATTTTACGGGGACGGGTTCAAGGTGGAATGCCCGGAGGGGTCCGGCCGATTCCTGGACCTGCTGGAAACGGCTGAATTCCTCAAGGGCAAGCTGCTGGGACTATTCCTGGCCGACGAAACAGGGGCTAGGCCCTGCCATGGGGGGGAAGGGCGCTACGCCCGTGATCCTAACTGGAAGGACCTGGTCCTGTTTCATGAGTATTTCCATGGGGATAACGGGAAGGGCCTGGGGGCCTCCCACCAAACGGGCTGGACATCCCTCGTGGCGGAGTTGTTACGAAGAAAAGACGGTTAAGCTGGATAGGTTAAAACTCGTCCGTGACCGCGCCCTCACTGGCCGACGAAACCAAGTGTACATACTTGCCCAGGACTCCCTTGGGGTAAGGGTTCGGGATGGGTTTCCACTTGGCTTTCCGCTTCTTGAGTTCGCCCGCCGAAACGTGGAGTTCCAACTTCTTCTTATTGGCGTCGATGGTGATCTTGTCCCCATCCTTGATGAGGCCGATGGGCCCTCCGACCTGGGCCTCGGGGGCGATATGCCCCACGACCAGGCCGTGGGTACCGCCGCTGAAGCGCCCGTCCGTAATAAGCCCCACCTTCTCGCCCAATCCCTGGCCCACCAGGGCCGCGGTGATCGCCAGCATTTCCCTCATACCGGGCCCGCCCTTGGGACCCTCGTAACGGATGACGACTACGTCGCCCGCCTTGATCTTGTGCTTTTGGATGGCCTCGAAGGCCGCCTCCTCGCCGTTGAACACCTTGGCGGGGCCGGTGTGGGTGACCACTTTGAGGCCCGAAATCTTGGCCACCGCGCCCTCGGGCGCCAGGTTGCCCCGGAGGATGACCATGGGGGCGGTGGGATAGAGGGGGTTTTCCACGGGTGAGATGATGGGCTGGTTCTTGGACAGCGGCTGGGCCAGCTTGAGGTTCTCCTTGATGGTGCGGCCCGTCACGGTCAGGCAGTCCCCGTGCAGGAGCTTGGCGTCCAAGAGCAGTTTCATGACGGCCGGGATGCCGCCGATGCGGTCCAGGTCCGCGGCCACGTATTTGCCGCTGGGCTTGAGGTCGGCCAGGTGGGGAACCTTCTTGCCGATGCGGTCGAAGTCGTCCAATGTCAGCTTGACTCCGATGGCCTTGGCGATGGCGATCAGGTGCAGGACGATGTTGGTGGAGCCGCCCAGTGCGAAGCCCACCGTGATGGCGTTCTCGAAGGCCTTCTTGGTCATGATGTCCTTGGGGCGGATGCCCTTCTTGAGGAGTTCCACCACCGCCTGGCCGGCCCGGTCGCAGATGAGGCGCTTGGGCTCGCCCACGGCGGGCTGGCAGGAATCATGGGGCAGGGCCATCCCCATGGCCTCGATGGCGGAGGCCATGGTGTTGGCGGTGTACATGCCGCCGCAGGAGCCGGGCCCCGGGATGGCGCATTTCTCGATTTGGGTGAGCTTGTCGTGGTTGATCTTTCCGGCGCTGTATTGGCCCACGGCCTCGAAGACCGACACGATGTCCAGGTCCTTGCCCTCGCACTTGCCGGGCAGGATGGTGCCGCCGTAAACGAAGATGGCGGGGATGTTCAGCCGCCCGATGGCCATCAGGCACCCGGGCATGTTCTTGTCGCATCCGCCGATGGCCACGAGCCCGTCGAAGCGCTCGGCGCTGGAAACCACCTCGATGGAATCGGCGATGACCTCGCGGGAGACGAGGGAAAATTTCATGCCCTCATGGCCCATGGCGATGCCGTCGGCCACGGTAATGGTGCCGAAGATCTGGCCAAAGCCCTGGGCGGAGACCACGCCCCGCTTCACCCGGTCGGCCAGCTCGTTCAAGTGGAAGTTACAGGGGGTCACCTCGCTCCAGGCGGAGGCCACGCCGATGATGGGCTTCTTGAAGTCCTCGTCCTTGAACCCCACGGCCCTCAGCATGGCCCGGTTGGGGGCGCGCTTGTCGCCCTCGGTCATCATGGAGGAGCGGGGTTTCATGTTGTTTTTCATGGATTTGGCCTTTGGTCTTGGTTTGGTAGGGGCAGGCCCCTGCGCCTGCCCTGGTGCTAAGGGCGGCCGCGGGGGGCCGCCCCTACATTGCGGGTCGCGTGGTTGAACGGCCCCGGAAATGAAGGGGCATTTTAGTGGGGAATGGGGTTTGACTCAAGCCGACAGGCGGCGTCCCTGGTAAAAGGTAAAGACCGAGAAAAAGAGGAAAAAGAGGAAGAAACCCAGGCGCAAACTTGTGGGCGCGTACTTTAACTCGACATTGTTCATTCCTGGCGAAAGGTGGAGAAGCGTGAAGACACCTTTGTTTTCCAAGAATGGATGGTCGGGAGTTCCGTTCACCAAGGCTTTCCAACCGGGCAGGAAGGTTTTCTGAATAAATAAAATATCTGGCCCTCCCCAATTCATTGGATCGCTTCCGGACGCGGAAATCGAAAGGAGAGTTTCGTCCCATTTTCGGATTTTGGGGAGGTTTTTGTTGGGATCCATTGACATTAGTTTTCCGCGAACAATGCCCAAAAAGGCTTTTGGAAAAACGAGGGACAAACCGTAAACAAAGGGGTAGTGATCCTGAGTTGCTTTAAATTCCGCTGGAAGGGTCAAGGAGTGGTCGGAAACGATTTGATCTATTCCCAGCCACCGAACCTCGTCCAATTTTTTTGAAAATCCCATCGGGTCCCGGTCCTTATAAACCCAAGAGAACCAACCCAGGTCCGCCATGATCTTGGCGTAGCCGGGCATGGGCGGGTTCGCGTCGATGACCA
>DATKOC010000040.1:0-4916 GCA_035524855.1 bacterium | reverse complement strand
CCCACCAGCAGCGCAGGTAGTCGAAGCAGTCCTTGGGGAAACCGCAAAGGTCCAGCACGCCGTACTGGGAGGCGATGGCGGGATAGTGGAAGGGGTTCTCCTCGCCCCGGTAGTCGAAGCCGGTCCAGAGAAAGAGCCCGCCCAGGTAGGGCCGCTTCACGTAGTATTTCCAGATGCGCTCGATGCCGTCGTCCTCCTTGACCCGGTCGGTGGGGCCTTCCCGCCCGTAAACGGCCGTGTCATAGACGCCCCGGCTTTGGTGCGTCGTGGCCTCCTCGGTGGAGAAGCTGGAGCGGTCGGGGTGCTTGGCGTGGAAATCGTCGGTGTCGCCGTGGTCGATGTAGTTGAAGCCCATCACGTCGATCACCTTGGAGGTGCCCACTCCCCATCCCCCGTCGATGGCGGCCGTCAGGCGCCGGGTGGGGTCCCACTTTTTCATGAATTCCTGCAGGGGCGCGGTCATCTGGCTCCCATAGTCGTTGAATTCGATGCCCCATTCCTCGTTGCCCAGCGACCAGGCGAAGACGCAGGGGTGGTTTCGGTCGAGCATGACCATCCGCTTGTAGCGGTCCAACAGCTCCGGGGCCGTGCCCATGAGGCGGGTTTCCACCAACACCAGCATGCCCAGCCGGTCGCAGGCGTCCAGGAGCTCCGGGGTCGGCGGGTTGTGGGAACAGCGGTAGGCGTTGCAACCCATGGATTTGAGGGTCTTGATCCGGAAATCCTGCAGGGCGTCCGGCATGGCGGCCCCGACCCCCGCGTGGTCCTGGTGGTTGCAGGTGCCCTTCAGCTCCACCCGCCGGCCGTTGAGGAAAAAACCCTGGTTCGGGTCGAAGCGGACCGTGCGGATGCCGAAGGAAGTCTCCACCCGGTCCACCACTTCCCCGCCGGACACGAGGGTGGTGACCAGTTTGTAAAGCGTGGGCCCTTCCAGGTACCAAAGTCTGGGATGGGGAACCCTCATCTTAACCGTATAGGTTTGGCTCACGCCCGCCCCCAAGGACATCGCCCTCAATTTTCCTTGGGCCACGGTTTGGCCCCGGTCGTCCAGGACGCTTTGTTCCAATTGGAAGGAAGCCTTCTCCTTCAGCTTCTCGTTGACCAGGGTGGTCTGGGCCGTCACCTCCGCCATTCCCTTCCCCAGGCTCGTGGTGACGAAAACCCCGTTGTAGTCCACGTGCAGGGGGGAGGTCTTGGTCATCCAGGCGTGGCGGTAAATGCCCGCCCCCTCGTAGAACCAGCCTTCCTCCTGGGTGGCGTCCACCCGCACGGACACTTCGTTGTCGCCGCCCCAGTTCAGGTCGTCGGTGATGTCGTAGCGGATGTCGTTGTAGCCGCTCTGTTCCCGGCCCAGGTAGATGCCGTTGACCCAGACCAGGGAGTCCCGGAAGATTCCGTCGAAAACCAAACTAATCCGCCGCCCCTTGTCGGAGGCGGGGATGGAAAAATGCCTGCGGTACCAGCCTACGCTGTTTTGCGGGAAGTTGCGGCCGAGGGCCTTGTAGCCGTGGCTGAAGCCCGCGTTCGCGTCGAAGGGCAGTTCCACCGCCCAGTCGTGGGGCAGGTCGAGGGTCCGCCAGGCCCGGTCGTCGAAGGCGGGGTCCGCCGGCCCGTCGGCGCGGGCCGCCTTGGCGAAGATGGAAAAATAGGCCTTGCCGTACCCGTAGTCCTTGTCCGGGTCGGTGGCGTGGCCGAGCGCGAAACGCCAGCCGGAATCCATCAAGAGCCGCTCGCGGGGCGATGAGGCGGCGGAATCCGCTTGGGCCTCAACCACCCTGGGCAAAGCCAATAACAGGAGTAAAGCCAGGAAACAAACTGGTTTCTTCAAGCAAGGATCCTTTTCATTTAAAGAGGGTTTGAGGGATGAACCGGCGCATAGGATAAAGCATGGCCGCTTCAGGTGGAACCCCGAAATAGGGCCTTGAAACAACCATGAATTTTTTTCCACTCTTTCCCATCTGGGCTTTGGCGTAAAATGACGCCATGAGACGAATCGTCCTTATAGCCTTGGCTCTTCTGCTTCCCCTTTCCGCCATGGCGGAGACATCCAGGGACTTCTCCCGTAAACTTCCAGCCGGTTATGTCCTGGACAAGGTTAAGGGAACCGTCCTAGTCCTTCCGTCCGGCTCGGCCGTCACCGAAACCGCGGAGGAGGACCAGACCGTCCAGCCGGGGGACGAGGTCATCACGAAGGATGATTCGGAGGTTTCCCTTACCCTCAACGACCAAACCATGGTCAAGCTTTCCGCCGACAGCGAGGTCAAGGTGTCCGACCTCACACGCAAGGAGTCCAACGGCTTCGTCAGCCGCCTAAGGCTGGCCGCCGGGAGCGTCCTGGCGTTGGTGGAAAAACTGCAGGCGACCCATTCGGTCTTCGAGATCGAGTCCGGCGGGGTCGTTTGCGGCGTGCGGGGGACGGCTTTTGAGGTGCAAAAGGATTCCGGCCTGGTCCAAACCAGCACCTTCGAAGGGGAAGTGCAAATGAAAAAAGACGGCCAAACCCAGGCCGTATCCGCCGACCACCATTCCGACTTCGCCCTGGACAAGGGCCGGTTCCTCCGGCAAAGGCTCTTGAGCGAGAGGGAGAAAGCCCGTTACGGGAACTGGCGGCGGTACAGCGAACTGGCCGCCCGCCGCGAGAAGGAAAGGCAGGAGGCCCTCAAGGCCTTCAATTCCCTGCCCTCCTCGGAGCAGGACCAGTTGTGGAGCGGTCTGCGGAAGGTCCGCGACCGGGACCAATTCAAGATCCTCCGCCGAATGATGCGGGAAAAGAACCACCAGGACCGCCTGAGGGTGATGGACAACGCCCTGCAGGCCCGGGTCAGCGCCCAGCGGGAACGTGAAGAGACGATGAGAAAGGCGCGGGAAGAGCGTGAGAAATCCCTCAAAATCTTGAGGGAAAAACGGAAGTAAAAAACCAATCCTTAAAATCCCTTTCGGGACCCCTAAAACAAAAAACCCCCCGGGCCGCCCGGCCCAGGGGGTTTTTTGTTTCTAAAAGGATTTATTTGCTGACGCTGACCGTCTGCCCATAAACCGAGACGATGCTCGTCACGACATTCAGCAGGCAATCAATAAAGGACATCTGGGATTGGACGGTGTAGTTGTTGGTCAGGTTGTTCTCCAGCGCCATCTTTTCCCCGTCCACTTTGTTCAAGGGAATGAGTCCCCAGAGGATGTACCACTCGCGGTTGCTGGCCACCTCGGTTCCCTGTCCCCCGTTGCCCACCGTGTGCTTCAGGGTGAAGCAGCCCGTCATGGGAACGTAAAGCAGGCCGACCAGAAGAAACAGGCAAAGAATCTTTTTCATGGAGCCTCCTCGATATTTGGAACGGCTTGAATGTGGGCATTATACCCGGGCGGCAGAAATGCGGGAGAAGTTATTGCCGCTTGAAATCAGGCCATTCCAGCGAGGCGATGCAGGCCTCCAGGGTACGGGCCAAGGCGTGGTAACGCCCGTGGTCCACGGAAAAGGCCAGTTGGAGGAAGTTTCCCGGCTGGTCGAAAACCAGCAGTTGAAGGACGAGGGTTTTCCCTTTCTGGGCCATCACTTGCAGGCAGGTATAGTGCTTGAACCGGAAAAGGTCGCTCCCCACCACTTTTCCCAAACCCCTTTTGCGGACGGTCGCCAGGTAATCTCCCCGGAAAAGGCTTAAGGATTCGATGGTCAGGTCCTTGGGCCCGCCTTCAATTAGGCCTAAGGTCATAAAATCCCCCGTGTGGGGATCCTTGAACTTGACACCGTACTGAAGCGGTTTCTCGGCCCCGCTCAACATCGTCTTTTGCCAGCCCGCCGGGGGCCGGAGGGCGTAAAAAGCCTGCTTCTCGGAGAACTCTTTGGCCAAGAGGGGGTCGTCCTGGTCCACCGCCCGGAAATGCATGGAATCAATGGTCCGATGGGCCCCTTGCGCCCAGCCTTGTCCCCCGGCTCCCAACCAAAGGCAGGATAAAAGGAGGAAATAAAGAAAGCCGCCCCTCACAGCTGTTCCTTCAACTCCGCGAGGATCCGGTTCCCGTTCGCCCCGTCCAACACCGTCCACTTACCCGTGGCTTGCTCGTGGTAGAGCACTTCCAAATGGCGGATGTCGAACCAAAGCCCGTGCAGGCCCAACCGCCCGGCGGCCATGGCTTTTTTCACGCTGGGGTACCCTTTCAGGTGGTCCAATTGGTTCAGGACGTTCCGGCGGGAGGCCTCGTTGACCTCCGTCCCCGCGGCTTCCGGCCCCGCCCCCATTTCCAGCCAATCCTTCAGGGAGCCTTCCGGCAAGGCGGCTTGACCCTTCGTGTGGGCGTGCATGGCCCCGCAGTCGCTATGCCCGCAGACGATGATGTTGCGCACCTTCAGGGTGTCCACGGCGAAGTCCACGGCCGCCGCCGTGCCCGTGCCGCCCGCCTGGCCGTGGGGGGGCACCAAATTGCCCACGTTGCGCAGCACGAAAAGGTCGCCCGGGTCGGTCGAGGCGAAGACGTTGACCGCCACGCGGGAATCCGAGCAGGCGATGAAGAGGGCGTCGGGCTTCTGGCCCAGGGCCAGCCGCTCGAAGGTTTCCTCGTAGCCCTGCCGTTTGGTCTCGTGGAACTGGATGATGCCTTGGATGAGTTTTTTCAAGGAAGGTCCTTTGGATGCCCCACTCCCCGGGAGCGGGGTTTTTCAGGCGGGGACAATCATGCCATTTCAGGGGTAAAAATAAAACCCGTGAAAAGAAAAAAGGTGGTCCCTCATAGGCGCCTTTACCCTAAGCGGAAGCTGTCGGATAATGTTTTCTGTCGTTTTATGAATAGGAGAAGCCCATGACAGCCGACGATCCTGGGAAAGAAGCCCGCGATGAAATGCGGCGGCTCCAGGAATGCCTTCAGGCCACGCATTTCCTTCACCGCCTGAAACTGCCGGAGCTGGAGAAGCTCATGTCGGCCAT
>DATKOC010000039.1:0-3834 GCA_035524855.1 bacterium | reverse complement strand
CCTTCCTCAACCGCATCTCCACCTTCAGCTCGGCCAAGATGGCCGAGGTGGAATACCGGGAAATGGATGAGGGCTATTACGACCAGATGACGGACGAGACCAGGGTCAGCAAGTTCAGGGCTTGGTACCACCGATCCCGTTATGAACGGCTCACGTCGTTCGTCTCCCAGTATTTCAAGAAGGGGATGAGCATGGCGGACCTGGGTTGCGGCAACTGCTGGTGGAATATCCACCACCTGCCTGTTTTTGGGGTAGATATCAACTCCAAGATGCTCGGATGGGCCAAGAAGAACAGACGGCTCAAGGGCTATAAGGTATGCTCGGATTTGTCCAAGACGGGATTGAAAACCAAAAGTTTCGATGTAGTCCTCATGTCGGAGGTGCTTGAGCATGTTTTCAACCACCATGAGACCCTGGCGGAAGTGAGGCGTATCCTCAAGGACAAGGGAACTTTCCTCATCACCGTGCCTTACGATTTTTTCCTCGGTCCCTTTTTCATCCTTTTCAATTTAAACTGCCTCTACATGGGTTATTTGCGGGGAAGCCTCTACCACAAGTACCGTTGTGGCCATATCCACCATTTCACCAAGTCCCGCCTCCGGCAAACCCTGGCCGAGAACGGCTTCATCCTTGAAAAGGTTTTCGTGGTTAATGGCCTCCTTCTTTACGCCACCGCCAGGAAAACTTAACGCTAGCATTTTGAGTTCAAAATGAGTCCGATAGGCGGTTTTGACACCGAAAGGGAATGACCTCGAAGAACGTGGCTAGTACCTGTTTCTGGACTTGGATTTTTTTTGGCCGATGGTTTTCCGTCTTTTTTTTGGATTGATGGACATGGGTTGATCCGCCGGAATGACTTCAGGGGATTTAGATTCTGATTCAAATAATCGGGGTTTTGTGGCCCTATTGGCCTGAATGAATGTCGAATGGGTTACACGCAAAACCACCGACACCAGCCAACCAACAAATAATAGAGCCCAACAGGCCGCGGAATAATAGAAACTCATGACGATGACCGGGGGATAGAAGGAAAAAGTGACACGATGAGTACCTGGCTGGAGTAGTGGCACCGCTCGGAAGGCCCCATCGGCCCGGTATATTGGCTCTTCTTCCCCGTCCACCCAAGCCTTCCAACCTGGATAGTAGGAGTCCGACAAAAAAAGAAAACAAGGCTTGTCGTTCTGGCAGCGAATTTCCACGTCGTTGAAATCGTAGCGGGTTATTTTGGCCCCTCCCATCCATCCGACGGACCCTTCCGGTTTGAGGGAGGGTTCGGATCCCAAGACCAATTCCTGATGCGGATCAAATTTTCCATCCCTAATGTCCTCGATGACTTGATTTTCATCCGGATCCACCCTGTATCGCCCCACCATAAAGGCTCTTGGAAAAGCCTTGGTGTCATGCCAGCAGGAGAAATCGATTCCGGAAATTTTTTGCCAACGATCCGTCGGGGGAGATCCAACCTTGCGGTAGTTGTAATCCAGCCGAATCAAGTCGGAGAGAGGCGTGTCTGGATGCGCGTATTGCTCATTCACGTACTTTTCAGTGGCCGAGATAAAAAAGGAACCACATCCGGTGTAAACCGAACTGACTTTCTGCAAAAGCTGATACTCACAGTAATCGCTGTTCGGCTGGACCCTTGGATAATTGGGATCCTTTTTAATCATGTCCAGGACATCCTGGGGGAACAGATCGGTAAAAAAGGGCCGGCTATCGGAAGCTCCCTCGATATGCTTAAGGTCGAATTTATACAAGTCGAAAGCGGTTCCCGCCAGGATCATCAAAGGAACAGCCGCGAGGAAGAAAAAACGCGAAAAATGATTCTGGAAATTTTTTCCCCGCCAGTAGATGGACCAAGCCTGTAGGCCCAGGCCGGCTAAACTCGCCAAAGCGAAGGTCGCCAGGAGCATGATTCGGCTTGGAATCCGGTTATGGGAGAAACCGGGAATATATTTCGCCACTAGGAGATATATCTTGTCGGTAAAAGGGGTGGTATTCGCCATCGCGAGGATGACACTTAAGACCGCCGTCATCCCAAGCCAAATCGCCATGGGGCGCTTTCGGAACCAAATTACCCCCCCCAGGGCCAGTAATAGCGGCAACCGCCCAATATAGGACTGTACCTCGGCGTATCCGCCCGTGCCGTGGTAATTTACCATTGGCTCGCCCATGAAAAAGGGATTGATGAAAAATTGAAGGTTTTCCGGCACGAGAGCGTCCCGCATGAGATCGTGGGTGCTCCAGTGCCACCGGTTGCTTAAAAGTGCGAATTCACCCGTGGGGGCGATTTGGCACAAACCTAATGAAAGGCTCACCGTCACAAACAAAAAACTTCCCGTGACCAATTGCCAAATTTTGATCCTACCGGACATCCATGACGCGAGGAGGAAAAGAGCTGAAAAAAGGTAGGTATACAGATCAATCTGCGGCGTGCCGTCCAAAATGCACAGGCCCATCGCCGCCGATGCCAGAAGCAGCCAGGAATGAAGGCGAGTGATGGTAAATTTGCGAAGGCCGAAAAGGACGAGTGGAAGCCAGGCCGCGCCCGTGATGATATTCAAGCCTCCGAACATAAACTTTCCCATAAAATATCCAGAAAAGGCGTAGGCAAGTCCGCTCAAGCAGGCTCCGGCCCAATCCGCGCCGATGCTCCGGACAAATAAATACGTTCCGAAGGCCGAAATCACAAAATGAAGGAAATAGCTGAACGAAAAGGAAAAACCCATCGGGTATTTGAAAAATAAAAAATTAAAAGGGGCATAAGGCCCGGGGCTGCAACTGGCCACATAGGGCTGGCCCAAACTGCTGTAGGGATTCCAAAGGGCGGGGTTCCCTTGTTTGAGGCTTTCAATCCACATGTATTTATAAGGCCAAACGCAAATCATGTCCCCGCCACCTGGGATTGACTCGGGTTGGGATAAAAAAGGCCGGAGAAAGAGGAAGGAAAACAGGCCGAATAGAATGAGCGAAAGAAGGGACTGCCATTCGAAGATTCGGGAGTCCAACCCGTGGGGGTCAGGGGCTTTCGGGAGGTTAACCCGGATTTCAGATCCCTGGAAGGGGGGCGGCGGGATAGGGGGAGTTTTTTTTCCGCCTTTTTGAGGCATGTGGACCTTTTTCCGGACTCGCTGAAGTATCCAAAGTTTAACTGAGTTCGTATAAAATATCATAAATTCATCGTTTCTATCGGGTCTGAAGCGAAGTTTCAGCCGAACCAAGCGGAACCCGCCTTCGCCATGGCTCCCATCGGACCCTGGCGATGGACCGGAAAACCATCACGAGCGAAAGATTCAAATGCACCCCCTGGCTCCAAAGGTCCTAATCGCCAAAAAACGGCTCTTACAAATGCATTTTGAGAGCGGAGTGGGCCATATCGGCGGAAACCTCTCCTGCCTGGACTCGCTGATGTCCCTCTACCACCAAGTCCTCCAACCTGATGACCTATTCGTCCTTTCTAAAGGGCATTCCGCAGGTGCCCTTTATGTCGCCCTTTGGAGCCTGGGACGCCTTAGAGATGAGGATCTAAAACTTTTCCATAAGGAGCACACTAAGCTGAGCGGACACCCGGCCCCGGATTGGATGAAAGAAATCACTTTCGCCACCGGAAGCCTGGGACACGGCTTTTCCCTCGCGGCGGGATTGTCCCTGGGCAAAAAACTCCAAGGGGCACCTGGAAGAGTTTTCTGCCTGACCTCCGATGGGGAATGGGAGGAAGGGTCCAACTGGGAAGCCCTCATCTTCGCTGTCCACCAAAAATTGGAGTCCTTGACCGTCATGGTCGATTGGAACGGTCTCCAGGGTTTCGGGACAACCAAGGAGGTGGCGGGATTGGAT
>DATKOC010000038.1:0-20575 GCA_035524855.1 bacterium | reverse complement strand
ATGACTCGCTTCTCAACCGGCCCGGGCCCCGGTTGATTGACGGGGCCAAGGTGGTCCAATGGATCCTGGGCGAATCCTTCTGGGGCTGGCCCCTCGTGCAGTCCACTTTCGCCCGGCGGGTGGTGGACTAAGCGCCGCAGGTTGAAAGGAAATCCCCATGGTCCCGACCCCCGATCCGCCTTCCATCCCCGACTCCGTGAGATTGTTCAAGTTTTTCAATGAATTCCTCATCCGATGGGCCAACCAAGAATGCCGGTATGTCGGCATGCGGATAGAGGACCTGTCGCCCCTGCCGGTTGAACAGGGCCTGCTTTTTTTTGAGCCTTTCGAGGGTATCTTTGTCATGAGGGCATCCCGTGGATTCGAAAAGTTCCTCGTGGAGCTCGTCGCAGGGAAAAAAGTAAAGCGCGGTAATCACGATAAAGCCGTCTTCCTGGAAATGACAGTCCTCTATTGGCATTTGCTCGTCTCACAGGAATGGCGCTTGGATACGCGAAAATTGAGACCCGCGATCCTAAAGAATTCCGTGCCCTTGGATTGGCCTGATCGAGATCCCCAAACGGCCTGCACCATTTTCATCAAGGATGAACCTTTGGAGATCAGGATTTGGAGCGGCGTCACGGAAGAAGAAGCCAACCATTGGCGGAAAAACCCCCATTCCCAGTAGGTCCTTCCTAGCTTCTCCCCAACCCCCTGATAACCTTCATTCTTTAGGTTTGTTGAGAAGGTTCCTTCCCTCAACCTCTGATAAAATGAATTTCCAAAACTTTTTCCCGGTTAAACCCCATGGCCCTCGAACCCACAATCGAGCAGTTCCTCGAGTTTTTCGCCTCCTCCCCCGACCTGATGGCGGTCCTTACCCCGGAGGGGGAATTTCTCCGTTTTAACAAGGCCTGGGAGCAAGGACTCGGTTACAGCCCGGGCAGCCTTGAGGGAATGGATTACCTTGACCTTATCCTCGATCAGGACCGCTCCCAGACTCAAATCACGCTCGCCCGCTTCCTCCAAGACGGACAACCCTTTACCCTCGAGAACCGGATCAAGTCCAAAAAACAAGATCCTCGCTGGATCCTGTGGACGTGGTACCCGCTGGAGAGAGGCGAGGGCTTCCTCATTCACGGCCATGACACCACCGAAAAATCGGAACTTAAAAAGGCATTGGAGGAAAGCCGGGGAAAATTCCAGCGGTTAAGCGAATCGGCCAAGGAGGGAATCGCCATCCACGACAAGGGGATCATCGTGGAGGCCAACCAGGCCTTGGCGACCATGATGGGGTACCAGCATCCCGAGGAGTTAATCGGAATCGACGGATTTGATTTTCCGGCGCCGGAGTACCGGGCGTTGGCGCGGGAAAACGCCGCCAAGGGCTACGACCATCCCTATGAGGCCGTTTTCCAGCGCAAGGACGGCAGCCGTTTTAACGGTTTGGTCTGCGGCAAGCCCATCCAGCATCAGGGACGGTTCATGCGGGTCACGACATTCCTGGATATTACCCCTCTCAAGAAAAGGGAACAGGAACTCCTGGAAAGCCAGGAATTATTCCGAAAGCTCACCGAAGCCTCCAAGGACGGAGTCGCCGTGAGCGACCGGGGGAAGATCCTTTTCGCCAACCAAGCCCTCGCCAGGATATTCGGCAGCGAAATTACAGAGATGATCGGACGGAACGCGGTGGAATTCACCGCACCCGAGTTCCGTGAGTCCATCCTCCAAAAAATCACCGGGGACGAGGAAAAACCCTACGAGACCATGGGATTGCGCATGGATGGAACCCGTTTCCCGCTCGAAATCACGCCCCGCATGACCACTTTCCAGGGCCGAAAGGTACGGGTCGCCTTTTTCCGGGACATCACCCAGCGCAAGAAAATGGAGGAAGAGGCCGAGAGACAAAAGGAGTTTTCCCAAAACCTTATCCACAGCAGTATTGACGGGTTGCTCGCCTTCGACCTGGAATATCGCTACACCCTTTGGAACTCTGCCATGGAACGCATTAGCGGCCATTCCCGTGAGGAAGTCCTGGGGCAACGCGCTTTTGACGTTTTTCCCTTCCTCAAGCAAATCGGGGAAGACAAATACTTTACGGAAGCCCTGGAGGGCAAAACCGCCTTCTCCCAGGAGAGGCCCTACCGCACTCCGGCTGGAAAGCAGGGGTTCTTCGAGGCCCATTACATGCCCCTCAAAACGAAACAGGGGAAAATCATCGGAGGCTTGGGGATCATCCATGAGGTCACCGAGCGCAAGCAGGCCCTGGAAGCCCTGCGCCGGTCGGAGATCAACCTCAAAGCGGTTTTCAACAACACCCTCCAGAATATCGTCCTGATGGACGTTGAAGCCAAAATCATCGACTACAACGAAAACGCCGCTTCTTTCCTCGAGGAGGTCTCGGGATTGCCGGTGAAAAAAGGCGAGAATTTTTTCCAATATATCGTTTCCAGCCACATGGAAGCCGCTAAAACTCGGTTTAAAAAGGCGCTCCAGGGAGAAGTAGCTTCCTCCGAGAGGACGATCCCTTTTACCGATGGGTCCAACCACTGGTATGAGGTGAATTACAACCCGGTGTTCGGCCACTTGGGGGAAATCGAGGGTGTTTGTTTCACTTGCGTGAACATCGACGACCGCAAGAAGGCCGAAGAGGCCCTCCAAAAATCGGAAGCGGACTTGCGGTCGGTCTTCAACAGCGGCCACCAATCCGTCATCCTCACCGGAAAGGATGGGATTATCCGGGATTTCAACGCCAACGCCGAAAGGAGCTTGAAAGAAACCAGGGGGCAGGATCTGGAGATTGGGAAACCTTTGGCCGACTATGTGGAAACCGAGTTCGTAGAACCCTTCCAAGAAAGGTTCAAAAATGTGCTTCGGGGTGAAACCGTCCGAATCGAAAGGCCTGTCCAACGTTTGGACGGGAAGGCCCAATGGTTTGAATTTTCCTATAACCCGGTTTTTGACAGCCAGAACAAGGTTTTGGGCGTCTGTTTAACCATTCATTCCATCGATGAGCGCAAGCGGGCGGAGGAGGCCTTGCAAAAGTCCGAGAACAATTTGAAGGCCATTTTCAACAGCGTTTCCCAAAACGTCGTGCTCCTGAATCAAGACGGAATCATCCAGGCCTTCAATCAAAGGGCCTTTGAGGATTTTCAGCGGGCGACCGGCCGGGGCCTCGAAACCGGGGTTTCTTTTGAATCCTACATCCGCACGGGTGACAAGGAACCTTTCCTCGACCGTTTCAGCCGGGCCAAGAAGGGGGAAAGGGTCTTTTTCGAGAGGTCTTACCCCATGGCGGACGGAACCGAGCATTGGTTTGAATTTTCCTATAACCCCGTTTTGGGGGACCAAGCCCACATCGCGGGGGTTTGTTTCGTTTCCAGCCTGATCGACGAACGGAAAAAGGCCGAGAAGGCCCTCCAGGAAAGTGAGGAAAAGTTCCGCCGGATCTTCGAGGAAGCTTCCATAGGCATGACCCTAGTGGACAAACAATTCCGGTTTCTAAAGGTGAACCGCGCTTTTTCCGACATGTTGGGTTACCGCCCGGAAGAATTTTTAGAAAAGACTTTCGTCGATTTCACCCACCCCGATGACCTTTCCCGAAACCGCCATTTGACCGATCAACTCGTCACGGGCCAGGGATTCCAGTTACAGAAGAGGTACCTCCACAAAAGCGGAAAAACCATTTGGGCCAACCTGACCGTCACGCCCATGATGAGCGCTAAAGGAGACCTCCTTTATACCGTCGGCATGATCGAGGATGTCACCGAGAGGAATCTCGCCGGAGAATTGCTGAAGGAAAGCGAGGAAAAGTTCCGCCGGATTTTTGAGGACGCCTCCACGGCCATGGCCATGGTGAGCGACTACAAGTTCATCAAGGTGAACCGGGCTTTCCTCAACCTATTAGGTTACGCTGAGAAGGAAATCATCGGAAAAACCCTCTTCGAAATCACCCATCCCGAGGACCTCACGAAAACCCAGACCATCGCCAGTGAAATGCACCACGAGGAAAAGGACCATTTTCAAACCGAAAAACGGTACCTCCGAAAGGATGGGGAAAGCCTTTGGGCCAATGTTTCCGGCACGCTCATCCGGGACGGGATGGGCCGCAAACTTTATTCCCTCATCATGATCGAGAACATCACCGGGAAGAAAATGGCACAGGATGAGCTGAAAAAATCGGAGGCCAGCCTGCGCGCCGTTTATAACAGCGGGACCCAAATGGTCGGCTTGGTGGATCAAAATGGCCATTTCTTGGATTGCAACCAGGCCGCCGCCTCGGCCATGCTCCAACTCACCGGGATCGGGTATGAAAAAGGCCGTCCTATTTATGACTATCTCCACCTGAACCAGGATTTAAAGGAAATTTTCAGGGATTACCTCCGCCGATCCTTGAGGGGCGAAGTCCTCCGGGTTGAAAAACCGATGAAGGCCCTGGGGGAGGCCGACCATTGGATGGAGTTCAACTTCCAACCCGTCCGGGAATCCGACGGGTCCATCGCCCGGGTTTGCATCACGGCCGTCCTTGTGGACGAACGAAAAAGCGCGGAGGAAACGTTGCGCCGTTATGCCGCGGAATTGGACGCGGTATTTAACAGCGGCTCCCAAGTCAGTGTCTTGATCGGGCGGGATGGGCGCATCCAGCGGTTCAACAAGTTCGCCGCACAGATGGCTCCCCGCGTCCTCGGGCAACCCATCCGTGAGGGAATGGCCTTCGTGGAAACGCTCCCCCCCGGAGCCAGCGCCGCGCAGTTCCGGGATAGTTTTGAGGCGGCTTTGGCCGGGAAGGAATCCAATGGGGAAAGGGTCATCCGCTCCGCCGAGGGCAAGGAGCGCTGGGTGGAGGTGGGTTACCGGCCCGTCTTGAACCTTGAGGGCGGAGTCGAAGGGGTTTGTTTCATCCTGGCCTTCATTGACGAGCGGAAAAAGGTTGAGGCGGAGTTGCGCGAAAGCCAGGAGCGCTTCCAGCGACTCGCGGAGGTGACCCAGGAGGGCATTCTATTGCATGAGAACCCGCGGGTCGTGGACATCAATCCCGCCTTAAGCGCCCTGCTGGGCTATACGCGCGAGGAGATGATCGGGAAAAGCGGGTTTGATTTCCTGGCGACCGAAAGCCATGAAATGGCCCTCGGCCACATGAGGGCCGGCTCGATGGAACCCTATGAAGCCGTCGCCGTCCGGAAAGATGGGAGCCGGGTTCCCATCGAGTTGCAGGGGCGAAATTTCCATTACAAGGGAAAGGATCTCCGGGTCATGAGCGTCCGGGACCTGACGGAACGCAAAAGGATCCAATCCAAACTACTCCAGTACGAGCGGTTGGCCGCGGTGGGGAAGGTCATCGCCGCCATCGCGCACGAGGTGCGCAATCCCCTGGCGGTCATTTCCGGCATGAGCCAAATCCTTAAATCCAAGGTGGGAAGCGATCCGTCCCATTCCCAAGAACTCAGCACTATCCTCGACCAAAGCGAACGGTTGAAGATGTTCATGAACGACATTTTGGATTATTCGCGCGAAATGGAAATCCGGCGGCAAAAAGTGGAAATTCCCGGCTTGATCGAAAAATCCCTGGTCACGGTCCAAACCCAAGTCGGGCCTTCCCACGTGAACGTGGAGGTTCAAAGGGATTGGAAGGCGTCTTTACCCGAGGTGTCAGCCGATGGACAAAGGTTGGAGCAGGTCCTGGAAAACCTCATCTTGAACGCTTACCAATCCATGCAGGATAAGGGCAACCTGACCCTCTCCTGCCGGCAGCAAGGGGAATGGCTGGTCATTGGGGTCATGGATGACGGCCCCGGGATCCAAGAGGCGGATTTTCCCCACTTGTTCGAGCCGTTTTTCACCACGAAAAAGCATGGGTCGGGCTTGGGGCTTCCCATCAGCCAAAAGATCATGGAAGCCCATGGCGGGAGGATTGAGGTGCAAAAAGTCGTCCCCCACGGAACACGCTTCAATCTTTACTTACCCCTCGTCCGAGGCTGATCCTTCGGGGACTTAGCGGCCTTCGAAACCCTCCGGAACACCCCCACAATAATCCGAGGCCTTGAAATGGCCGTGACATTTGACGCAGGAGTTTAAGTGCCCGTCGCCAGGCAGCCATTTGGCGGGGGTGAGGATGTTCTCGGGGTTTCCGGCGACAGGATGATCCCATTCCATGGCATATTGCCACCCTCCCGTGGCGGGGGAATCGGAAGGGTTACCCTTCCGCATCACGTAAAGGGGTCCCGGCGTGTTGGAGATTTTTCCCCCCTCCTCCTCGAAGGATTCCTTCACGACCAGGCTTCCCACCGGCAGGGGATTCGAGTTTCGGTAAGCCTCCACCGATTCCCTTGAAACGTAAGTGTTCACCCAACGATGCCCGTGCGTGCGGCTATTCCAAGGCTTGGAGTTCATTTGAACCAGGTTCTGGCGGAAATCCCGGGCCAAGACCAGCAAATCCACCGGAAGGGCGGCGGTTTGTGGGGCCAGTTTGACGGGAATGTCTTCCGCCCCAAAAACCATCTCTCCTCCCTCGTGACCCGTAACCCCGAATAAAACCGCGATAATGAAACCCACCGCCAACTGAGCCGTTTTCGGCCAAGGATTGCCCCGAAAGGTCCGGTAGGCCGCCGCGAGGGCAGCGAAGGAGGCTAAAAATGAAAGGGTTCCCCAGGCCGCATGGTCCCGAAGATGTCCTTTAAGCGCGTTTTCCGGCGGAAGGAGGGAAAAGTCCGTTACAAGTCCCAGGTGAAGGGCGAAGAGGTGGCCGCTTAGGACAGCCCCAATGCCTGAAAAAAAAGAAAATGACCAAAGGACCGCGGCGGCCTGGGGAAGCCAGGTGATTTTCCAACGGGTGTTCACGAGCAGGGCAAGGAAAGCCAGGATGGGACAAACGACCGCAAAATGAACCAAAGGAGGGTGCAAGGGACCCAAGAGGCGCGACAAATTTTCCATACCCAAACGCTTCCTCTCGTTTAAATCGGCACCAATGGCTTCCAATGATGAAACGGGCCCGGAGGTATTACAATATTTTTCCGGTGAAGGTTACACAATATTTTCCCCGTGAAATAATGGGAAATGATTGGGTTAGAATAAGCCCGCCGAAAACGAGCCTGAACCTTATCCGGAGGTCCCTTGAGTTCACCCCCTTTTCAACGTCCCGCCGAAGTTCCGCCGGAAATCGCCTTTATCAGCCTGCCCCCCGCCTTGGCCCAGTTCCATCACCTTCCCCGGCATGTTCCGGTCTGGCTTCACCGGCAGGGGGAAGTGGAGGAGAAGGGTTATGACTTCAACGAGGGAGCCGGGGTCATGGAGGAGCTCCTGAAGGAAGCCCCCGGGGTCCCCGGCGCTTATCTTTACCAATTATTCCTGAGGAAATGGGCCAAACTAAACACCCTCCAACCTTATTTCGAGACGGATCGCATCGCTGAGGTCATTCCCAAGCTGGTGGAAATCCTGGACATTGACCCGGAGTGTCCCTTGACCTGCTTTCAGTTGGGATACTGTTTCCGGGCCACGGGGGAACTGGAGAAATCCGAATCCTTCTATAAACAAGCCTTGAGGATGGCTCCCGACGCGGGTTGGATTCACAGCAACCTGGGCCGTACCTACCAAGCCATGGGAAAAAAGGCGGAAGCGGCCGAGGCTTTTTGGGCGGCCTTGGAGTGGCTACCGGGAGATAAGTTCGTGATGGAGCAGTTGATGGTCATGGGGGAATTGATCCCCGTCTTCAATCCCGAAAAACCGGAATCCCCGCCCCATTTCTTGAAACGGGTCGATTTTGAAAAGAAAATCCAGGAAATGGTCGAGGGGGAAAAAAATCCCAACGCCTTGTGCCAATGGGGTTGGAAATTGTTACGCGACCATTTCATCGACTTGGCGGGAAAATGCTTTGAGGCGGCCTTAACCTCTTCCCCATCGGTTCCTGAAGCCCTCCTGGGACTCGGGACGGTTCACCTGGAAGCGGGGCGGTTCCGGGAAGCCGAACGGAATCTCACGGAATACCTGGACGGGAACCCTCAATCGGTCGTGGCCCATTTAAACCTTTTTAAAGCCTATCTCGCCCTGGAGGAAGAGGATTTGGCTTGGGAGGAAATCCAGGCCGCCATCCGGCTGGATCCGGGTCAGGTGGATGCGCTACGCCAACTCCTCCACTTGTTCCGCGAGTCCGACCGGGAAGAAGAGGGATGGGAATGGATGGACCAATTGTCGGAGGAGAATTCCACCCGATTCGAACCGCTCTGGGTGAAGGCTCAAGCCCTCGCCCAAGGGGAAAGGTGGGAGGAAGCGAAAAGCGCCTTTGAAGAATCCCTCCGACGATCCCCCCACCAGGAAGAAGTGTTGCTGAGTTATACCGCGGAACTGGGGAAGAGGGGAAAAAGGAAGGAAGTTATCCAGATCCTCGAAGCGGAGCCTAAATCCCTGCCCCTCTCCCTGACCATCAATCTCGCCTTGGCCCACAGCCAGGAAGGGAGGGTCGCCAAGGGCAAGGGCCTCCTGGAGGAGTTCCTCAAACGGCCGGGAATTTCAGAGACGGAAAAAATCCAGACACGCAACTTGTTGAAAGAATTCAGAGGATGAAATGAAAAGGGAAAAATTCCTGTGGCCCCTCACTCAAGGCCACCACCGGGGACTTGTGGCTGCGCGCAACATCCGGGACCGAATCACCCGGCTCAGCACCGAGAACCGGAAAGCCGAAATGGCGGAACTGCGGAAGGAAGTCGAGGATTTCTGGCAAGGAGAGCTGAAAGCCCATTTCGAGGCGGAAGAAGAAATGCTCCAAATTTTCTCCAAGCGCGCAGGCTCCCCCGACACGGACACGGCGAGAATCCTGCGGGAACACCAAGTCATGCGTCATTTGTTAAAGAAGGGATTCAAGGAGGATTTGTTCCGGTTCGCCGAGATCCTGACGGCCCACATTCGGTTCGAGGAGGATGTGCTGTTTGGGAGGATCGAAAAAACGCTTGAAGGCGGTGAAATCGAGGCCCTTGGTATCATGTTCCTGAAAAAAGCGGTACCAAGCTGCGTCCGAATCCCCTCCCCCGGCCTTAATCCTCCAGATCCAACACACTGACGGAAGTAAGCTGGGGTTCCTCTTTCGCCTTTTTTTGAAGCATTGGATTGATCACGAGCCGTTGTTTGTCATAAAGGGCCTGGACGCGGTCCAACTCCTTTTTTTGCTCGGGCATCAAGTAATCGCAGTTGTTCAAATGGTCCGCCACTAGGCAGAGGCCCGTCCCCGGGCGGTTCCAGAGCTCCAACAAGTTGTCCAGGATCACCACCGGACCATCGTTTTTACGAATTTTCTCCTCATCCACCAAGTGAAATCCCTCGTGGTAAACCAGGAAATAGTCGCGATGGAACTTGAACTTAACCCGGCGTGCCGAATCCATGAAAAAAACACCGGCGTCAGAAACCACCAGCTCGGTGAAACGGTCGTTGCGGGTCTGCTGCCGGAAGGCCAGGAAACGGGCGGGATCCAGCGAAACACCGGCATAACCCAGGTTGCGGTATTCGTCGTGGACTTTCTTGTTCATTTTACCGAGCGCGGCTACCTGCTCGGGAGTCATATGGTCCGGCTTCATATTCAACCTTCAATGCGTGGGTATGTGTTGAACCAACCGGCAAGGCTGGTTTCGATAATGGTACCACAGGTTTTGGCGTTGACGAGAAGAGCATAGGACCGCAATGGAAGAGGGTTGATAGCTTCACGCTCAACCAGGGGTTGGAGGACGATGTTAGGATTTGCTTGAACGATTCAATAGCGAGTCGAGGGCCGCAAAAGTTACGGGGGATAATAGGACAACGGAACCCATTCCGAGAAAACCGAGGTCCCGGAAGAAAGTCCAACCGGTCATTTTCTCCGCCGAATCCTTGTTGAAACAGCCGCAATTACAGTCGATGCCGTGGGCCAAGTCCCAACCCACCGCCCAGAGGTAGATCAACATCAAGGCGCTAAAGACGAGCGCCGCCGCGCGCCAACGGAATCCCACGAGCAAGAAAATTCCCGCAAAGAATTCCAGCCAGGGAATAACGACCCCCGCCAATGGGACGAGGGAGGCCGGGAGGAATTTGTAACATTCACGGATATTATTCACGAATCCAGCCGCGTCGCCGATCTTGTCCAAGCTGGCTCCCGCCAGGATTAAGCCGCAAACCACCCGAAGCAAGGTCGTGGTGGAAAGAGTCCACTTGTTTTTCTTGGACAAGCGCTCCGAGCAGGCGGCGACGAACCAAAGAAGCAACAATAGGAGACTCAGGCCGAAGAGTACCGGATCGGTGAGGATTTCATCTATTTTCACGGGGCATCTCCCTCGTGAATGGGATAGCCGGATTTTTTCCAGTCCGGCCAACCTCCTTGGAATATCTCCACATGGGCGTAGCCTTGCTCGATAAGCGTTTTGGCGACTTGCAGGGAAAGGTCACAATCCCCCCCGTGGCAATAAGCGATGATTTCCTGGTTCTTATCCGTCAATTTTGGGACGATCTTGGGAGCGAAGTTATCCAATTCGTTGCCATAGAAATTCAAGGCGCCCGGGATATGGCCCTCTTGGTATTCTTCGGGCTTGCGGGCGTCCAAGAAGACACAATTTTTCTTGTCAAAGCGGGCCTTAACCCCCATCAAGCTCAACCTCGTGACGTTGTCGCCGGTTTGGGGAAGGGGAGACGGCATTGAGGCGGAGGGTTCTTGCTCGGCCTTGTCCCAGCCCGCGTAAGATGGGGATTGATGGCCCTTCTTTTGAAATTGATTTTGCCAATCCCCTTTCTTGGGGGGAATAAACTTCACTTCAATACCATCAGTGTAGAAAGCGTTGAAGAGAACCCCAAAAAAAGCCGAAAAGACAAAAATGCCCCAAGCTTGCCGGGCGATATCCCGGCTGGGCCAAAGGAAAAGGGATTTTGGCGCGGGTTTAAATAAAATTTGGAATATTCCTAAAGACATATCTTTTCCATTGTATCAGGAACCCCCGGAGATTCTTTTGAACATCGGATTGGGTGAAAGTCACCCCACGCATTCCTTACCCCTGTTTTGGACGATTCTTCATGTAGAATAGGCCGCCCCAGGAGAGAGAACATGCAAACCCAGTTCGCCATCACGCGCCAAAATATCTTCGTGGTGGCGTTTTTCGGACTTCTCCTGGGCCTCTTAAGCCTCCTTTTTTCCCTCCTGGAGCCTTTTCTCCGTTCCTTCGTGTGGGCCATCATCCTGGTGCTGGTTTTCTACCCGGTCTATTCCAAAATCCTCAAATGGACGGGAGGACACGCGAGTTGGGCCTCCTTTCTCTGCACCCTGCTGGTCTTGAGTTTCCTGGCCGTGCCGGGGTTCATTGGGGTCATCAATCTGGGCCGGGAATTACCTAAGGTTTATTCTTTTCTTTCTTCGGCCGAATGGAACGAGAAAAGCCTATGGGTGATGGAAAAGTTAAAGTCCTTCAATATTGGGTCCTGGCTTCAAAACCGGGGAATCGACTCGGCCCAATATGAAAAGGAAATCCAACAGCAAATCGCCGGCGCCCTTCAAAGCTTCGCCAATTTGATCCTGGAAAACATGACGCATATCTTCCGCAATATCGCCGCTTTCCTGCTCGAGGCCGCCTTCGTTTCGGTGGCGGTCTTTTTCTTTTTCCGGGACGGGGCCCGGTTGTCGCTCAAGGCCATTGAATTTCTACCCCTTGAAAAGGAGCACACCGGAAAAGTCATCCATACTTTTTCCATGACCGTCACGGCGGTGGTGCGGGCGATCTTCCTCACCGCGCTGACGGAGGGAATCCTCTCCACCCTGGGTTTCGTGGCGGTGGGAGTTCCGGTGCCGGTCCTCCTGGGCTTGGCGGTTTTTATCCTTTCTTTTATCCCCTTTCTGGGGGTGACTTGGGTCTGGATTCCGGCCGCCCTTTGGCTTTTCACCCAGGACCACGACCTCGCGGCCGCGGGCCTAACCGCCTGGGGAGTTTTACTCACCACCATTGACCATGTGCTCCGTCCCTGGCTTATCGGCAGCGAGGCCAAGCTTCCCCTCTTTTGGCTATTTTTCACGACCATCGGCGGATTGAAAGTTTACGGATTTCTTGGAATTTTCCTGGGGCCGATTATTCTCTCCCTGGGTCTGGCTTTCCTGGCGATTTACCGGGAAGTCTATTTGAACCTGAAGAAACCAGCCAGGAATCAGAAGCGAACCGGCTGAATGAGATCCGGGTTTCAGGGAGGGCGAGATGCGTTACCGTTGGCTGGGTAAAACCGGAATGAAGGTCAGTGAGATTGGTTTTGGCGCCTGGGCCATCGGGGGAGCCTGGTGGGGCCCTCAGGATGACCGGGACTCGAGACTGGCCCTCCACAAATCCCTGGATATGGGCGTTAATTTCATCGACACCGCCTGGGTGTACGGCGACGGCCATAGCGAGAAACTCATCGGCGGGGTTCTCAGGGAGAGGCATGAGCGCCCCATCATCGCCACGAAGACTCCCCCCAAGAATTGGAACTGGGACAACGGACCCGGAACCCCCTTGTCGGCGGTTTTCCCACCGGAATGGGTTGCCGCGAAGGCCGAGGAATCCTTGCGGAACCTCGGCGTCGATTGCCTGGACGTGCTTCAATTGCATACCTGGATGGCGGAATGGAACCGCCAAGCCGAGCCGCTCCTCGCCGGGATCGCCCGCTTAAAAAAGGAAGGAAAGATCCGCGCTTTTGGCATCTCCCTCCGGGACAAGGAACCCGAGGGGGCCAATGACTTGATCCGGTGGGAGCAAGTGGATTGCCTGCAGATTTTCTTCAACCTTCTCTACCAAGACCCCCTCTGGAAAGCCTTTCCCCTGGCGGGGAATTACGGAGTGGGGGTCATCGCCCGGGTTCCCCTGGCTTTCGGGGCCTTAAGCGGCCGCTTCAACTCCCAGACCCGATTCATCGGGGATGACCATCGGCACAACCTTTACAAGGGGAAAGGCCTCACGACCACCCTTGAGAAAGTGGAAAAGCTAAAGTTCTTTTCCACAAAAACCATGACCCTGGCGGAAGCCGCCTTGAAATGGACCCTCGCCTACCCGGAGGTTTCCACCTCCATTCCCGGTATCCGGAACCTGCGACAAGCCCTTTTGAACTGTCCTGCCGGGGATGGAGAACGCTTGAGACTCACTTCGGTGAAAAAAGTGGAAAAACTTTATTTGAAAAATTTTGGACTGCCGGTGAAAAATGTGGTTTCGGACGAGGGAATTCACGCGGTCTTCATGTCGGGTATTAAAATGAGAGGGCCCCGGAAAGGACCTTCCTCGGCGAAGCCCCAAAAGAAAAGGAATTCCGCCAAGGGAAAAAAAACGGCGAAACTCAAACCGGCAAAGAAAAAAAGAAAATGATCCGCCCCTGGAAGAAACACGGAAAAAAAGTCACCTACGACTGCGGCTTTTTCCAAATCCATGTCCACCAGAGCTCCTCTCCCTTGACGGGGAAGAAGCACTCCTTTTATGTCTTGAACACCCGGAACTGGGTTAATGTGGTCGCCTTAACGGAGGAAGGAAAAGTCATCCTCGTGAACCAATTCCGACATGGATCGGGGAAGATCAGCCTGGAAATTCCCGGCGGGGCCGTGGACCATCGGGACCGAAGCCCCCTGCAAGCCGCTAAAAGGGAACTCCTGGAGGAGTCAGGCTATCGGGCTTCCCGTTGGAAATTTTTGGGAAAAACCCACCCCAATCCCGCGATCTTGAACAACACCTGTTATTTTTACCTGGCGAAGGGGGCTCGCCGTGTTTCTGATTTGAAGTTGGATGAAGCCGAAGAATTGGAAGTTGTCCTCAAGGAGTTCAAGGAAATTCCCCGCCTTATCCGGAAGGGGCGCATCCGGCACGCGCTGGTGGTCGCCGCTTTTCATTACCTTGATCTTTACCGCAAACAACATCCCGGCAAAGTTCCCGGCCCAAGGCCTTAAACCGCTTTTGGGCCTAATCTTTTGAACAGTTTGCCGGGCACCTCTCATTGGCTAAGTACAACCCCCTTGCGATTTAACTTTCAAGAGAGTAGCGTAACCACAATGGCTGAAGCCATATAAGTACCAATATGAAAGAGGTTCAACATGTCCCATTCCCGAGTCTGTGTGTTCATTGACGGCAGCAACCTGTATTTCGCCCTCAAACGCAACAACAAGATGACCCGTGTGGATTACTACCAGTTCTCCCTGGCCCTCGCCGGTCAGGGACGCAAGTTAATCCGAACTTACTATTACAACGCGGTTTTCGACGCGACCCATTTCTCCGACAAGGCCAAGAGCCAGCAGTCTTTCTTTGACTCCCTTGACCGCACCCCCTACCTGGAACTGCGCCTGGGGCGTATCATCCAGAACCGCGAGGGACACCGCATGGAAAAGGGCGTGGATGTCCGCATGGCGGCCGACATGGTTTATTACGCGGCCCGTGACTTTTACGACACCGCCATCGTGGTGACTGAGGACCAGGATTTCGCGCCGGCCATGGGGCTGGTCAAGGAACTGGGCAAGCACGTGGAATTGGCGGTCTTCCCGGACGCCCAAAGCCGGGAGATGATTCGCACCGCCGACAAGATCCTCAACCTGGACGAGATCGTCAATTCCCACGCGGCCCACGTCTTCCCGCCGTCCCAAGCCGCGGAAGACAAGGTTCATCCCGACGAGGAGATGGCTTTCCGGGTTTAAGTTCGCCCCACAAGCTAAGCTTGCTTGAAAGCCCCGGGAAAACCCCGGGGCTTTTTTTATTTCGGGCCGGTTAAGAGTTCAAAACAGCTCCAACTGGGGGGTGGAAGTGGAAGTCCGCCATCGGTTTCGAAGCCCCCATTTTTCACGGTAAAAGCGAACCTTTTTTGACAGGGATTCGATGTAAGCCTCCGGGGGATAGGGTTTTGAGCCGTAAAACTTCAGGGTCTTATAAAAGAGGGATGGGTTGTAGGCTTTTAAAGACTCGAAGTAATAGTTCCGCACGACCTGGCCCCTCAAGCGCAGGACGTTGTGAATGAAATAATCCACCCCGATTTCCGCCCCCACCCGCACCATGCCCTCAATAGCCTCATCGTTGTCAGTGATGCCCGGGATGATGGGCATCAAGTGGATGCCGCAGGGAATACCCTGGGCCTTGAGCCGACGGAGGGCCTCCAGGCGCCGGTCGATGGACACCGCGTGTGGCTCGAGGAATCTCTTCAATTCCGGGTCCAAGGTCGTCAAAGTCATGGCCACTCCCGCGTTGGACTTGTCCGCCACCTCCTTGAGTACGTCCAAATCCCTCAGGACCAGGTCCGATTTCGTGGAGAACACCGCGGGCCAACCATGTTTCGCCAGTACCTGGAAAGCCCCCCTGGCCAAGCGGTATTTTTTTTCCGCGGGCTGGTAAGGGTCGGTGGCCGCGCCCAGGCTGACCCAATTCTTCCGGCGGCGGGGATTCGAGAGCTCCCGATCCAATACCTCCAAAAGGTTGACCTTGACTTGGATCTTGCGCTGGAAGTCGAACGTATTTTGGAACCCCAGGAACCAATGCGTGTACCGGGCGAAGCAATAGGGACAACCATGGCGACAGCCGCGGTAAAGGTTGAGACTGTAAAAAAAGGGCTTGGGGCTGTAAGGAAGGCGGGTGTGGTGAAGGGCGGACTTTACCTTAATCTCGATGTACTCCACTTCCCGGGGATCATCGTCCACCTCCGTGTAGGCGGGAGAAAAGGACGTGGAAAGGAAAGGATTGTCCATAAGCGTCCTTCACAACGATCAGGAAGCTAGGCGGGGATTGCGGTAGAAAAAGAAAAGATTGGGGGAGGAACCGGCCGATTTCTCAACCGCCTGGCGGACTCGGGCGGCTTTTTCCAGGAACCCGAGGGTGGATTCCCCCATTTCCCCGGGCGGGACCAATTTGATCCAACGCAACTCCTCGTCCCAATAGAGGGCGGAGGGCTCTCCGGCGGGAATGGTTTTTTCCTTGAGGAAATTCAGGAATTCCGACAGCGAAGCGGAGGTTCCAAGGGAAACCCGGGTGAAAAGGCCCCCGGGCCAAATAAGAAAATCCAACAACTCATATTGCCCGAAGAGTTGACCTTGGAGGAGCGCTTGAATAAGGCGATGGGCTCCGGGAAGATTTCCCAGCCAATTCGAACCCGTAGGGGTTCCCAAGGAAACCTCATAGACCCAGTGTTTTTCGGGGGAGGAGTCATAAACGAGAGGCACTTCCTCAAGGCGCTGCAAGACGTTCCAGGAAGGGGAATACATACCAAGCTCCTACTCCAATGAGTTTATGGGTTGAGATAGAAGAAAATTGAATTTCGAGTGAGAAAGTCCGATGATTTTAACGGGGGCTGAAAACCCCCACCACTTTCCCGATGATCCGGAAATCCTGGTTTTCGTTGACCACGATGTCCTTGTATTTCGGGTTGGCGGGTTCCAACACGATCTTGGAACTCGTTTTCTTAAAGGTCTTGACAGTGGCTTCGCCCTCCAGCAGGGCCACCACAATTTCCCCCGGGGTGGCGTGGGTCGTTTGCTGGACGATCACCTTGTCGCCCGGCAGGATATGGGCGTTGACCATGGAGTCACCCCTCACGGTCAAGGCGAACAGGTTCCTTCCGCCCCGGGCCATCGAAGGATCCACCACCATCGTTCCCTCGCGGTTTTCCTCGGCTAAAAGCGGCATGCCCGCCGCCACCCTTCCTAATATAGGGATGGAAACCCCCACCGACGAATCGTCCACCAGCTTCAAGCCCCGGGCGGTGTTGTCCTCCCGCTCCAGATAGCCTTTTTCCTCCAACGCCAGGAGGTGCTTGCGCGCGCTTTGGGGGGAGTTCCATTTGAAGTGACGCATGACTTCCCGCACGGTGGGCGGGCGGTGGTTCTCCGTCAGGTGGGCTTGCACGTATTGAAGCACCGAACGCTGGATGTCGGTCAAGGTATCGTCGGCTGGCGCCATGGCGGTCTCCCTTTTTTGTCGAAAAGTCTTGAATGAGAATACGGGCGTATACTAGTATACGACTGTATTCTCCGTCAAGCGAAAAGTGGGAGGAAAAGCATGGTGGAAATGGACCTTCAAAAGGCGATGGAAAAGCCCCAATGCCAGGAAAAAGGGGCCGATTACCTGGGCCACCGCAAGCGCTTGAGGGACCGTTATGAGGGGGGCGGGGCGGAGGCCCTGCAGGATTATGAGCTCCTGGAACTGCTCCTGACCTTTTCCATCCCGCACCGGGACACCAAACCCTACGCCAAGAAACTATTGGCGGTCTTCAGCAATGTGCGCCGCATTTTGGAAGCGGATTTGTCCACCCTCCAAGCTTTGGGCGACCTGCCGCCCCAAAGCGCCCTTCATTTCAAGGCCATGGGGGACCTCTTCCGGCTGGCCCACCGGGAGGATTTTAAAAGGGGCCGGGTCATCACCACCCCGGACGACGTGGTTTTCTTCCTGCGGGAACAAATCGGCGGCAAGCCGAGGGAGGTTTTCGCCTCCCTTTTCCTCGACCACCGCAACCACCTGCTGGCCTTCGAGTTCCTCCAGGAGGGGACGGTGGACCACACGGCGGTTTATCCCCGGGAAGTGCTCAAGCGGGCGCTGGAGCTTCACGCCACGGGGCTCATCCTGGCCCACAACCACCCGGCGGGGAGCCGGGAGCCCTCGGAAGGGGACAAGCAGTTGACCCGCCAGATACTCACCGCCGCACGGGCCATGGGACTCACCGTGCACGACCACCTGATCGTCACCACTGAGGGACATTTTTCGTTCCGGCAGGCGGGGTTATTGGTCCAATAAATAAAGGTGGAACGATTTGACGCCGATTCGACCTATAACTCAAGGAGGAAGATATGTCCGATGCTAAAACACCGTTGGAAAAGATTCTGATGATCCTGGGGGTGTTCCATCTCGAAAAGCGAAAATGGCCTTTGGATGCCACGGAGCTGCAAACCTTCGCGGTGGAATTAGGCAACCCGCTCGATTTTTCCACTTACCACCGCTTCCGGTTTATCCCGAGATCGGTGACGCAGGTAACCCTGGATTTTTGCCTTTGGTCGAAGAACGAATGGACTTTGGGGGGACAGGCGGAAGTGAGGATTCAAACCGAAGCTCCAGAGGCGGGCCACACCCTGCCCCTGGAAGTGAAGATTCAATCCCTGGCTCCCCAGAAAATGGAAACCAAGTCTTATTGTTTATTAGAGGAAGCCCGCCTGACGGGAAAAAAATCCGCCTGACTCAGGCTTTCGGGGTCTCTTCTTCCTTCTTCTCGTCGAAGTGCATGCCCACAATATTGCCGCCCGCATCCACGTAAATGACCTCACCCGTGACGCCGGAGGACCAGGGAGACGCCAGGTAAACGGCGGTGTTGCCCACCTCGTCCTGGCTGACGTTGCGGCGAAGGGGTGTCATTTCCCCCGCGGTCTTCAGCATGGTCTTGAAGCCCCCCACGCCGGAGGCGGCCAGGGTTTTGATGGGCCCCGCGGAGATGGCGTTCACGCGGATCCCCTTGGCCCCCAGGTCGTAGGCCAGGTAACGCACGGAGCATTCCAGGGCCGCCTTGGCCACCCCCATCACGTTGTAATTGGGGATGACCTTCTCGGAGCCGTAATAGGTGAGGGTCATGATGCTCCCGCCCTCGTTCAAGAGGGGAACGGCGGGCCGGGTAATGCCAATCAGGCTGTAAGCCGAGATATCCAGGGCCAGATGAAAACCCGCGCGGCTGGTGTTGGAGAAGGCCCCCGAAAGCTCGTCCTTGTTGGCGAAGGCGATGCAGTGGACCAAGATGTCGAACTTGCCCCAAACTCTCGCCACCTCTTTATAGAGGGCCTCGATCTGGTCGTCCTTGGCGACATCGCAAGGAAGGATCAGTTTCGCGCCGACGGATTCGGCCAAGGGGCGCACCCTTTTTTCCAGGGCCTCCCCCAGGTAGTTGAATCCCAGCTCGGCGCCCTGCTCGTGGAACGCCTTGGCGATACCCCAGGCGATGGAACGGTCGTTGGCCACGCCGAAGATGAAGGCTTTCTTGCCGGACAATAATCCCATTTCCAATCCTCCGTGATTTTTCAATGCGGCGACTCTGTAGATGTCCACATCCTTAACCAAACAAGGCATCTCCCATTTTCGTTGCAAGCTAATAAGTGGTTTGGAAGATGCCTTGTTTGGTTATTTACGTAGACATCTATAGCATTATTCCGCCGGCACTTAAAAGCATAAAAACCCCCGGCAAGCCCGTATGCCGCGAAATATTGGAGAAAGCCATTTGTTTTTCAGGCGGCCCTGAAGAATAATGACCCACCTCCAACCCGTTTAAGGAGACATATGGTCAAACATATCGTCCTTTGGAAAATCAAAGACGCGGTCGATGGAAATACGAAGCAAGAGTCCACGCTTTTACTCAAGGCGGCCTTGGAAGGCCTTCGGGGAAAAATTCCTGAGATCCAGTCGTTGGAAGTTGGGCTTAACTTCAATCCTGCCGAGACGGCCTGCGACCTCTCACTCCACACGGAGTTTAAGTCCCGGGAGGACTTGGACCGCTACCAAAAACACCCGGAGCACGTGAAGGTGGCGGAGTTGGTGAAGAAACTGGCCGCCGAGCGCCGGGTATCGGATTACGAGACCGCCTAACCTTACTTTATTTTAAGGAGACCGCCATGCCCAAAGCCGCCAAGCCCAAACCGAAAGCCAAGTCCGTCCCCGGGTCGAAAGCCGGTCAATCCACTGGAACTTTGAAAATCGCCACCTTCAACGCCAACTCCATCCGGATGCGGATGCCCATCGTCCTGAATTGGTTGAAGAAGGAACAACCCGACGTTTTGGCGGTCCAAGAAACCAAGGTCCAGGACATCGAGTTTCCAAAGGAACCGCTGGAGACCGCCGGATGGAACGTGGTCTTTCACGGCCAGAAAAGCTACAACGGCGTGGCCTTCATTTCCAAGAAACCCTTTGGGGAGGTCGTGAAACGTCTATACCCCAGGGATCCGGAGGAACAGGCGCGCTTCCTCATGGGGGAATATGACGGAGTCCTCCTTATTAATACCTACGTGCCGCAGGGATACGCCATCGACTCGGACAAGTACCGGTACAAATTGAAGTATTACACGGACCTCAAAAAATTTTTCCAGAAGTACGTACCGAACGATAAGCCCGCCCTCTGGATGGGCGATTTGAACGTCGCCCCCACCGAGATTGACCTCAACAACCCGAAGGGAAACAAGGAACATCCTTGTTTCCACATTGACGCCCGCAACGCCCTGGAGGAAACCATGAAAGGGAAGTGGACCGACCTGTTCCGCGAGAAGGAAAAAGGCCCGGGGCATTACACCTTTTGGGATATGCGTTTCCCGGGAGCCTTCGAGAAGAACCTCGGTTGGCGGATCGACTTCCTCATGGGAACCCCGCCTATGGTCCATAGGCTCCAGAAAATCTGGATTGACCGGAAGCCCCGGGGACTTGAAAAACCCTCAGACCACACCTTCTTAGTGGGCGAATTTAGCCGCTAAACCACCCTTGGTGCTTTAAAAACCCCCAAACCCATCAGGTTGAGGAACGAGCCCGAACGTTTTACCCAATTTGCTTGAACGTTAATTGACTAATAAAATTAACGGGGGGATAATGAAGCCAGGTAGAGATTTAGGAAACGTTCCTCGTGGAGTTGCCGCTCCGGCGTTTTTCTGGATTTCGGTTAAAAT
>DATKOC010000037.1:0-7081 GCA_035524855.1 bacterium | reverse complement strand
GCCTCGATGATGGACTTGTAGGCGTCGTGCAGTTCCACGTACTTGCCCGCGATGGCGATTTCCACTTCCCGCTGGGGATGGTAAACCTTGTTCACGAAGGAGGCCCATTGGGTGATATTGGCCTTCTTCGCCCTCAAGTGGAGTTTCTTGACGATGTAATCGTCCAATCCCTCCTCGTGAAACTTCAGTGGCACCTCATAAATAGAGGCCACGTCCCGGGCCTCGAAAACCGCCTGGGGCTCCACGTTACAGAAAAGGGAGATCTTGGAGCGGACTTCCTCGTTCAGTTCTTTCTCGGTACGGCAAAGAATAATGTCCGGCTGGATACCGATGCCCCGAAGCTCGGCCACGGTCTTTTGGGTGGGCTTGGTCTTGAGTTCCCCCGAGGCCCCGATATAGGGCAGGAGGGTCAAGTGGATATTCAAGGCGTTGTCGCGCCCCACGTCGAACCGGAACTGGCGGATGGCCTCCAAAAAGGGCAAGCTCTCGATGTCCCCGATGGTTCCCCCGACCTCCACCATGCAGACGTCGGCGGGTTTGCCGCCGTTCTGGGACACCCGGAGGATGCGTTCCTTGATCTCGTTGGTGATATGTGGAACCACCTGCACGGTTTTGCCAAGATAGTCGCCCTTGCGCTCCTTGGAGATGACGGTATTGTAGATTTTGCCGGTGGTGACGTTGTTGTTCTGGCTCATGTGGGAGGAGAGGAACCGCTCGTAGTGGCCCAGATCCAGGTCGGTCTCGGCCCCGTCGTCCAGCACGAAAACCTCCCCATGCTGGTAAGGGCTCATGGTGCCCGGATCGACGTTAATATAGGGATCGAACTTGGCGCTGATCACCTTCAAGCCCCTGGATTCCAGAAGCCTCCCGATGGAGGCCGAGGCGATGCCCTTGCCTAAGGATGAAACCACGCCTCCAGTAACAAATATGTACTTCGTCATTCACAATCCTCCGGTTTTCCTATTTTTCACTCGCGCTCAACAGTTCAAAGTGCGAAGTTCTCAGTTCGAAGTTTTGGAAAGTTTTTGTTGCCCAAGCCAACAAAAACATCATTTACTTCAAACTACTAACTTCGAACTTCTAACTCCGACGCCTCAAATATCTTTCGACTTTTGAGACGTCGGAAGGCACATCCACCGCGATGGACTCCACCTTCCGTACCGCCGCGCGGATCAAAACCCCGTTTTCCATGGCTCGCAACTGCTCCAATTTTTCGGTCAATTCCAATGGGGTGGGCTTCAGGGAAGACATCATTTGCAGCCAGCCGGGCCGGTACCCGTAAAGCCCCATGTGCTTGTAGGCTTGGGGCATCCCGCCACCCGCGGTGAGCTTAGTCGAACCGTCCCGAGGATAAGGAATCGGAGCGCGGGAAAAATAAAGCACGTCGCCCTTGGGCCCTAAAACGGCCTTTACCACATTCGGGTCAAGCCACTCTTTTTTGTCGGATAAGGGGATTACAACAGTAGACATCAGGATCCGCCGGTCCTTTTGGATCACCTCGACCGCCGCGTCAATGGCCTGGGGCGCCATGACCGGCTCATCCCCCTGGATATTCACGACAATGTCGGCCTTTGTGGCCCTCACGGCATAAGCGATCCGGTCGGTGCCAGATTTCAAGGCAGGCGATGTCATCACGGCCTTCGCCCCCGCCTTTTCCACCACCTCGGCGATGCGGCGGTCATCGGTCGCCACCCAAACTTCGCTTAAGCGCTTGGCTTTTTGGGCCTGGCGGACCACCCGCACGATCATGGGCACCCCGGCGATAAGGACCAGGGGCTTTCCGGGAAAGCGCTGCGCGCCGAACCTTGAGGGGATGACCCCAATCACTCTTGGGCTCATTCTTTTGACCCGAACCTTTCCACCACCATCTGGATCAGGTTGGTCGTGGACCGGCCTTCCACCACGGGGATATTCATCACTTTTCCGCCCCAGGATTGGACGAGGTCTCCCCCAATGATCTTATCCACGGCCCAGTCGCCGCCCTTGACCAGGATGTCGGGCCGTAAAATCTTGATGATGTTATAGGGGTTTTCCTCCTCGAAAAAAGTCGTGTAATCCACGCATTCGAGGGCCAGGAGCATTTCCGCGCGTTCAGCTAAGGGAAGGAGGGGTTTTAAAGGGCCCTTGATGCGCCGCACGGAGGCGTCGCTGTTCAAGCCCACCACCAGCAGGTCGCCCTGCTTGCGGGCCTCCTGGAGGTAGGTCACATGGCCCAAATGCAGGAGATCGAAGACTCCATTGGTGAAGACTGCTTTTTTGCCTTGGCTTTGAAGGTTTCGGAGGACCGGCGCTAACTTGGAAGGTTCTAAAAAATGATCCAATTCATTTCTACTTCACTCGGGATGGACAATTATAGGGAATGAGGTTGGTTCTGGCAAGTTTTGAAATTTTTGTGGAACAACAAGTGGAACACCAAAATATTCCACCCGGCGGTGGAAACCATTTTGAAATTCCGGGGCTCCAAAAATATTTCAGGCGGATTTCAAGACCAGTTTGACGACTTGGGGACGGCAGAGGGTTCGTATCGGCGGGAACCCGCCGATTCCCCGGTGGATGAAAAGGGTCACTCCTTTTTCCCGCATAAAGCCCGCCGCGTATTTGCGGCCCTGCACCGTAGGAACGATCAGGGGGCCGATGACGGGGAAACAAATTTGCCCGCCATGGCAATGGCCGGAGATCTGGAGATTCACACCCAATTTTTTGGCTAGGTAAAAATGGTCCGGCTGGTGGGCCAACAGGATCTTGGCGTCCCCTTTGGCCGCCAATAATGGGGCCTCGTTTTTTTTCCCTTCCCACAAGTCATCCACACCTAGTAGGGCCAAGGTTTTGCCTTTGCGTTTCAAGTAAACCACCTCATTTTGAAGCACCCGGAAGCCGTCATCCTCCAGGGCTTTTCGCATGCCCGGGCCATCCGCCCAGTGGTCGTGGTTCCCCAAAAGCGCGTAAGCGCCCAGGGGCGCCTTGAAACCCCTCAAAAGTCCCCTCATGGCGGGGATATCCTTGGCGAAGGAAACAAAGTCCCCCGTAAAAGTGTAGAGGTCCGGTTTCAGCTTTTTGGCCTCCTCCACGACCATCCTCAGGAAATCCTTATGGATATATTTTCCAAAGTGGATATCGGAAACCTGCACGATCGATAGCCCGGAAAAAGCCTCGGGCCAGCCCGGTAGGGGAACCTCGTATTCCACCACCTCCAGGTCGTAAAGCTGGTTATCGATGAAAAGCTTTTCCAGGAAAGCCAGCGGTAGCTTGAACCGGGGGGGATGATTGGGGAAGGCCTGCCGGGTCATGTGGGCTGGCACCTTTTGGACCCTGAACCAATGCCATTCCAGGTGGTTGACCGCCATGAAAAGCACCCAGAGCGCGGAGGCTGCCACAAAGACCTTCCATTGGACCGGCAAACCCATAAAACTTTCGGGATCAAAATCCCAAGCATGGGCCAATCGTATAATGAAAAAGGTTTCCAGCGCCGCGAAAAACAGGGTCCAGAGGACGACCCAAAAACCCTCCGGGATAATCCTCCGAGGATGGAAACTTACCCGATTGACGATATAGACGAAAATCAGGAACTGACAGAAAAGGAAAAACCAGAAATAAGGGTTAAAGAGCATCATCGTTGCCCACCCTCGGCCCGGTTGGCGATCAGCACATAATCACCGGCCTGGGTCACGGGGTACCATTCCCGCACTTTTGACCGGATCTCGGCCATGTCGCCCTGGTGGGCGAAGCACAACACCAGGCGGTTTTGCCGGAAGGATTCGGCGACATTCTCCACCTTATCAAAGAGGGGTTCAATCGCGTGGTCCGAGTAAAAAAGCATCGCGTTGTTCAGGCTGTAGTATTCCTCGCGGAGACCTAAAATGCTCGCGCCCCTCTCCGCGTAGGCCTTAACCGTGGGCGCGAGGGTCCGCACGTCGTGTTCCCTTTCGCTATCGAGTGAAATGGGCAGGAAGTTCACCAGCAACGCGGCCAGGACGCCCAGTGACAGGAAGGTTTTCCCGAGGGCGGCCTTTGTCGGTTCCGCCAAAAGATGATCCAACGCGTAAGCCGCAAAGAAGGCCAGCGCCGGAAAAATGGGCATGAAATACCAAAGCGGCCGGGTATGCGTGAGGCTGACACCCAATGTGGGAAGAGCGGCCCAAAGAACCACTAAAAACAGGTTTTCATGTTCCCAAAATTTCGCCATCACCGAGAAAAAAAATCCAAGTAAGGCCAGAGGAAACCAAGGCCAGTAAAAGGTGGCCAAGTCGCGCAAAAAACTGAAGTGGTAATACCAAGGCTCGGGGCCTGTCTGGAACCCCCGATGAAGGATCAGCCAGCCGAAATGAGCGCTGAGGAATTCATTCCCAAAGTGAAGATATTCCACCCCGTACCAACTACAGCCCAATCCCAGGCCCAGCAGAAGGCCCAATGGTAAATATAGATTGGCGCCCTTCTCCCCATGGGACCCCAAGAATAAATAAGCCAGTGGAATGACGAGGGCCGAAAAACCCAGAAGACTTTTGTCCAAAAGGGCGAGGCCCAGGAAAAGGCCCCAGGCCAGGAAAAAACGGGAATCCTTATGCGTGGCCAGCCAGAAAAAGAACAGGGCGGCGGTGACGAGAAAAGTCAGCGTCACATCCACCATCGCGTGCCGGCCAAATTTCATGAAAGGATAGGTTGTGGCCAGGACAAAGGCCCCGAAAAGTCCAACCCAAGTGTTGAAGAGGACCCGGCCCATGAAATAAAGCAGCACGACCGTAGAGACCCCCATGAGGGCCGAAGGAAGCTTCGCCGAGAACTCGCTGACCCCGAAAACCTTGTAGGCAAGGGCCATGAGCCACATATAAAAAGGCGGATTCTCAAAAGCCGGGTGGTGATTGAAAGTTAAAACCCACCAGTCATGGTTTTGGAGGATTTCCTTGGCTTTCTCGGCGTAAAAACAGTCATCGAAATTGGCCATGCCATGCTGTCCCAGTTTCGAGAGGAAAATCCCGCAGGAAAACAAGGCCAACGGGAGGATTGGATGAATGGCCCAGGAAGTTTTATTGTCCGGCCGGCTCACGTCTTATTGCGGGGTATATTCGGGAAAAACTTGGAATGCACCAAGCCCATCTTCGATAGGCGGAACACCAAAGCCGTCCAGAGGCAACCTAGTCCGTAGATGGAACTACGGATGAAGTTGATGGAGGAGGCTTCGGGGAAATACTTCGCGGGACAAGTAATTTCACCGATATTGAACCCCAAATATATGATTTGCGAAAGCATTTGATTGTCGAAAACGAAATCCTCCGAGTTCATTTCCACGGGCACCGTCTCCAAAACCTTCCGTGTGTAACCACGATAACCGGTGTGGTACTCCGACATTTTGGCCCCCATCAAAACATTTTGGGCGAACGTCAGGAAACGATTGCTGATGTATTTATAAAGGGGCATGCCGCCCCTCAGCGCCTGCCCTCCCAATATTCGGGAACCCAAAACCACGTCATAAAGGCCGGACGCCAACAAATGAGCCATTGCGGCAATTAATTTGGGGGTGTATTGGTAATCGGGGTGCAACATGATAACAATATCCGCCTTGCTTTCCAACGCGGCCTTGTAGCAGGTTTTTTGGTTCCCGCCATAGCCCCGATTTTTGGGATGCACGATTGTTTTGATTCGCAATTTCCGGGCTAACTTCGCGGTCTCATCGTGGCTGGCGTCATCCACCAAGATAACTTCGTCCACGATCTCCTTGGGGATCTCATCGTAGGTTTTTTTCAATGTCCTCTCAGCGTTGTAAGCCGGCATAACGATGACGACTTTCTTTTTTCCGATCATCTGGGTCCTTTACGCGCGTTTACCGGATAGTTCCGGGGGAGTGAACGGCCATAGGCAGATTCAATTTACCAGTTTTCCCTTTTTCATGGCCTTTTTATTGGGGTTAAGGAAAGCATTCATCGCTGGGATTCATTGAATGAGCGGGTTGCTTCGACAATCTTAAAGAAGATAATGGATGGACAACATTGCCGTTGATGATATATTTAATTTGTTTGATATTTTAGCTTATTTTTTATTCAAACAAATTTAAGGTGCCCATATGGCCATACCCGCGGTTTCCCAAGAACTTTTTCCCTACAGCCGTTGGAACTCACAAATCCCCCAATTAAGGCCCCAATACAGGTCGGCGAAACCCTATCCCCACATCGTCCTCAAAAACCTTCTGGAAGACGAGGTCGCCCAGAAAGCCATGAATGAATTTCCCAAACCCACGGACACGAACTGGATCCAGTATAAGCATTTCAATGAACGCAAATTGGGCAAATCCAAGCGGGAGGAATTCCCGCCTCTTTTGGGTCGCCTCGTGGATGAGTTCAATTCCAAGGAGTTCCTTCGGTTCTTGACGGATTTAACGGGGATCGAAAACCTGCTAGCCGATCCCATGTTGGACGGGGGGGGCATGCATCAAAGCGGGCCGGGTGGGTTCCTCAACATCCACGCCGACTTCACCACGCACCATTACCAGCCTTGGCGCAGGCGCATCAACCTCATTTTGTACTTAAACGAAGGCTGGCTGGCGGAATGGAACGGGAATCTGGAAATTTGGGACAAGGAAATGAAAAATTGCGTGGAAAAGGTTGTTCCCGTCCTTAATACCGCCATCATTTTCAATACGGACGAACATTCCCATCACGGCCTGCCGGATAAAATTAAATGCCCGGAAGGAATGACCCGTAAAAGCTTGGCGCTTTATTACTATACCCAACTGGAGGATTCGAGTTACAAGCCCATATCCACCAATTACCAGGCGAGACCAGGAGACGGCTGGCGCGCCCCTTTCATCTGGTTGGATAAGAAATTTGTCCATGGGTATTCCGTGCTGAAGACCCGACTTGGCCTATCGGATGATTTCGCGAGCAAGATCTTGGGCTTTTTCGGCGGGAGAAAATAATATTGAAGGGGCCTTGGTTAGGCGTGGCTCGGCCTGATCAACCTTATCAAGACCAGTAACACCACCGCCCCCAAAACGGACATGCCGAAAACACCCCAAAAACCCGCCACATGAATATTGAGCTTGTCCGAGAGGAAGGTGCCGACAAAGGCTCCCAGGATGCCCACCACCATG
>DATKOC010000036.1:0-2192 GCA_035524855.1 bacterium | reverse complement strand
ATGAACCATTGGGCTGTAGCCCGGAAAATGATGGGGTTCTTGGAACGCCAGCAATGGGGATAGCTGTGCTTGAGGGTCCCCACCGACAGGAGCCTTCCCAGGCCTTTGAGCTTTTCCACGATCTTGGGATTAGCTTCCCAGACGGTTTGTCCCTGGTACTCCGGCACTCGGTTGTCGTATCGTCCGGCTTCGTTAACAGGTGAATAGACCGGCAGACCGTATTTGAGGCCGATCTCGTAGTCTTCCCGGCCGTGCCCGGGGGCCGTATGGACCAATCCGGTTCCCGTGTCCGCGGTCACGTGGGTACCGACCATGACCAAGGAATCCTGATCCAAGAAAGGATGCCGGGCCACGGCTCGGTCAAGGGCTTCCCCCTTCACCTCGTCGATGATCTTGAAGTCCGTTGCCTTCCAGCCGCATAGCCCCGCTACCTGGGACAGGAGAACCTTGGCCAGGATGTAGTAGGCCTTCCCCACTTGCACCGAAACGTACTCGAAATCGGGGTGTACCGAGATGCCCAAGTTTGCGGGGAGGGTCCAAGGCGTGGTGGTCCAAATGAGGAACGAGAGGTTCTCCCGGGGGGTGTTGGGGAAGATCTTCTTGTCCAATTCCTTCACGGGAAAGGCCACCGTCACCGAGAGGGACTCATGGTCGGCATATTCGACCTCGGCTTCCGCCAAGGCGGTCTGGCAGACTGGGCACCAATGAATGGGCCGCAGGCGGCGTTCCACATAACCTTCCGCGAGCAGTTGGGTTAGCGCCTTGACCAAGGAAAGCTCATAGGCCGGGTCCATGGTCATATAAGGGTGGTCGAAATCGCCAAAGATACCCAGGCGCTTGAACTCGTCCCGTTGGCGGTCCAGGAACTTCTCCGCGTATTGGCGGCATTCCTTGCGGATCTCCACCTTGGACATTGATTTCGCCTTGGAGCCGAGTTTCTCCATGACCTTGTGCTCAATGGGCATCCCGTGGCAGTCCCAGCCAGGGACATAGGGAGTGTCGAAACCCTTCAAGGCCTTGTACTTCACGATGATGTCCTTGAGAATCTTGTTCAGGGCGTGGCCCATATGGATGTCGCCGTTGGCGAACGGCGGGCCATCATGAAGCACATAAGCGGGGGCGTCCGAACGCTTGAAAGCGCCTTTATGGAACCCCAACCGTTCCCAGAAGGGCAGACGGTTGGGCTCCGTTTGGGGCAGGTTTGCCTTCATCGGGAATGTGGTTTGTGTGATGTTGAGGGTGGATTTGTATTCCGCCATGGTTTTTCCTGGAATTTAAAGGGAATAGGACGGAAAGCTTATCAAAAGGGGCAATAAAAGTTGAGCCTTTTTTGGGGAATCAACCGGGAAAAAGCGGATATTTCCGGAAGAGTTCAAGCTGAAACTCGCAAAACGCTGTTGTCGCCGCCGAGGGTGTCGTGCACCCTCTCCGGACAAGCCGGGTCAGGAATCCACTCCACGTCATTCAACACAAACTTGTAATGGTAAACACCCGGGTTGAGGGAAATGATGAACTGGAAGGAACCATCCGGTTGCTTTTCCATCGGGTCGGCATCCTTGTCCCAGTTGTTGAAGTTCCCAACCAAAGCCACTTTGGACAGTTCCCGATGCGATTTGTAGCGGATGGTGACTTTGATGGGCGGCTCGAAAGCCACGACCAGGTTCCGCCCCTGGGACTTGGCCAGGTACAGGCTGTTGTCGGCCTTTTTGACCAGTTCGTCCTCGTTGGGCGCGTCCACAGGGAAAGTCGCCACTCCTGCGGAAACCGTGATCTTGCCCAGGGGCATTTTTTCCATGTGTTCGAAGTGGGTCTCGGAAATCTTAACCCGGATGCGTTCCGCCAGCTCCGTGGCGCGGCGGCGGCTCGTTTCCGGGAGGATGATGACCATTTCTTCCCCACCGTAGCGGGCAACGATGTCCACCTCGCGGGCCTGTTCCTTCAGGATTTCCGCGATTTTTTTCAGCACCTCATTGCCTGCCGGATGGCCATTCGTGTCGTTGTATTTCTTGAAATGGTCGAGGTCGAAAAGGATAAGGGAAAGCAGGCGGTGATAGCGCTCGGCTCTCATTCGCTCTTCCTTTAACCGCTCGTGAAAATAGCCAAAATTAAAAAGGCCGGTGAGCCGGTCCGTGATGGCCAGCTGCCGGGTACTCTCGTATAAAAGGGCGTATTCGATGGCCAACACGTCCTGC
>DATKOC010000035.1:0-19266 GCA_035524855.1 bacterium | reverse complement strand
CTCAAAAATAACCCTCCTTCTTCTTTTGCTCCATGGAGCTGTCCGACCCATGATCAATGATCCGGTTTTCCCGCTCGCTTTTACGGGTCTGAATGAGATCCTCAATGATTCCCCGCAGGTCGTGGACTTCCGTCTCGTTTTGCACGGCACCGGTACAGGACATACAACCCAAGGATCGGAACCGGACCCTCATGTCCTTGATTTCGTCACCCGGCAGGATAGGGATATGGGATACCCAAGGAATCAGCAGGCTGTTGCGCTTGATGATCTTGCGGGTGTGGGTGAAGTAAATGGGAACCACAGGTATCTTTTCCATCTCGATGTAGAGCCAAATATCCAACTCGGTCCAATTGGAAAGCGGGAAAACCCGGATGGATTCCCCCTCGTTGATCTTCGAGTTATAGAGATCCCATAATTCCGGCCTTTGGTTCTTGGGATCCCACTGGCCGAAGGAATCCCGGAAGGAATAAACTCTTTCCTTGGCCCGGGATTTCTCCTCCTCACGCCGTGCCCCACCAAAGGCCGCGTCAAAACCATGCTTATTCAAACCGTCCAATAGGCCTTGGGTCTTCAACAAGCCGCAACATTTTTGCACACCGTACTTAAAGGGGCTGGCCCCACCCGCGATGGCTTCCTCGTTGCGTTCCACCAGTAATTTGACGCCGATTTCCTTCACGAACTTGTCGCGGAACTCATACATCTCGGGGAATTTATATCCCGTGTCCACGTGCATCAAGGGGAAGGGAATTTTCCCGGGGTGGAAGGCCTTCTGGGCCAGCCGCACCATGCAACTTGAGTCCTTGCCGACGGAGTAAAGCATGACCGGGTTTTTAAACTCGGCGGCCACCTCACGGATGATGTGGATGCTTTCAGCTTCCAGTTGCTTCAAATGGGAGAGGATCTTGGGCTCGGTTGAGGTCGGCATGGTCTTTCTCGTTTTCGCTTATTATTCAGGCTTTTGAGGGACTAAATCCAGCGGACGGGTCAAAAAGCCCCACAAAAATACACATTTCGCGGTCATTACTCAAGTTAAGACTCCAAGGGAAACACGTGGAAAGCCGTAATAGCGGCGTAAACATCCTGCCCGTCCTTAAACCCGCTGGCCAAGGCCACGCCCTTGGGAATCTGCGCCGAAATATACTTGTCCTCCCCGATATCCAGCTTGTACTCAATGATCGTGCCCTTGAAGCGAGTCTTCGCGATCTTGGCGCGCACCTGCAGGGTTTCAAATTGAGCGGTCATGTAAACGTCGTTAGGCCGGAAGTAAATGCGGATTTTCTGCTTCACCGGCAAGGCTGGATTAACGGAAAAACGGAATTGCCCCCAAACCGCCAGTCCCTTCTCCGACACTTCGGTATCGATGAAATTAGTTTCTCCCACGAACTGGGCAATGAAATGGGTGGCGGGCTTGTCGAAAATTTCGATGGGCGTGCCGTCCTGCTCGATCCTTCCGTTGTTCATGATGAGAATGCGACTGGCCACCTCCATGGCCTCCTGTTGGTCGTGCGTTACAAACAAGGTAGTCACATTGGTCTCCTCATGGAGCTTCAATATCCATTCCCGCAGTTCCTCCCTTACCTTAGCGTCCAGGGCCCCGAAAGGCTCATCGAGCAAGAGGACCTCTGGCCGGGGCGCAAGGGCCCGCGCCACCGCCACCCTTTGTCGCTGGCCGCCGGAAAGCTGGGCGGGATAACGTTTTTCGTAGCCTTTCAGCTGGATGAGACTCAAAAGCTCGTAAACCCGATCTGTGATCTCCTTCTCGGACTGCTTGCGGACCCGAAGGCCGAAGGCGATGTTCTCGAAGACAGTCATGTGCTTGAAAAGCGCGTAATGCTGGAAGACAAAACCGACGTTGCGTTCCTTCGCCGAGGCGTAGGTGGCTTCCCGTCCGGTGAGGTGAATTTCCCCGGAATCGGGAATTTCCAACCCGGCGATCATCCGAAGAAGGGTGCTCTTCCCCGATCCCGAGGGCCCTAACAGGGCGGTCAGGGAGCCAGTCTCCAGCTTGGCGCTCACGTCCTGGACGGCCTTAAAGCCGTTGAAGTGTTTGCATAAGTTACGGACTTCAATGCTCATAAGAGATCACTTTCCAGCGTCGTCGGAAGCACCACCCGTTCTTGGGCGTACTTCGAGCCTACCAAAGCCTTGGCCAACAATGTCAGCAGGGCGAGGAAGGTCAGGAGTGAAGCTACCGCAAATGCGGCCGTGAAATTGTATTCGTTGTACAGAATCTCCACGTGAAGCGGCAGGGTATTCGTCAGGCCCCGTATATGCCCGGACACCACCGATACCGCCCCGAATTCGCCCATCGCTCGGGCGTTGCAAAGGATAACTCCATAGAGCAGTCCCCATTGGATATTGGGGAGCGTCACCCTCCAAAAAGTCTGCCAGCCGCTGGCCCCCAAGACCATGGCCGCCTCCTCTTCTTCCGAGCCCTGCTCTTGCATCAGCGGGATTAGTTCTCGGGAGACGAATGGAAAAGTGACGAAGAGTGTGGCCAAAACGATCCCCGGCAAAGCGAAAATAATATGAATGTCGTGTTCCCTCAACCAAGGTCCCAGGAGTCCCTGCAAGCCGAAAAGCAGGACATAAATCAAACCGGAAACGACCGGCGAGACGGTGAATGGCAAATCGATCAAGGTGATGAGAAGATTTTTGCCGGGGAAACGAAACTTGGTGATCGCCCAAGCTGAGGCCAGTCCAAAAACGGAATTGAAAACGACGGAAAAAAAGGCCGTGATAAGGGTCAACTTAATGGCGGATAAGGCTGCGGGTTCCCGGATGGCTTCAAAATAGTAGCCAGCGCCCTTTTCCAGGGCCGCCGTGAACACCTGGGCCAGGGGAAGAAAAAGGAAAAAACCGATGAATAACAAAGCGAGAACGATAAGGGCCCACCGGATCCATCGGGGTTCCGTCAAAGCCCTCGCGGGTTCGCCAATTTGCTGGCTTTGCAAAGTCACAATCAAGGTCTCTTTCATGACGGTCTCAGTGGATTCGGTGCAGCCCGGCGCGGGACTGCAGCCAGTTGATGGTTAATAAGAGCACAAAGGAAATGGCGAGCATGACCACCCCAATGGAGGTCGCGCCCGCATAGTCATATTGTTCCAATTTGGTGATAATCAAGAGGGGGGTGATCTCGGTCTTCATGGGCATGTTGCCCGCGATGAAGACCACCGAGCCGTACTCCCCCACCGCCCGGGCGAAAGCCAGGGAAAAACCCGTGATCCAAGCCGGCAAGAGGGTTGGAAGCACCACCCGAGTGACGGTATACCACCGGCCCGCCCCCAAGCTTACAGCCGCCTTCTCATATTCCGGATCCAGGGATTCCAAAACAGGCTGGAGGGTCCTTACGACAAAAGGTAACCCTATGAAGATAAGGGCTACGGTAATTCCCAGGGGCGTATAGGCTACTTTAATCCCCAGGGGCTCCAAACGACTTCCAATCCACCCGTTGGGGGCGTAGAGAGCGGTCAGGGTAATACCAGCCACTGCGGTAGGAAGGGCGAAGGGCAGGTCCACAAAGGCGTCCACCAGCCTTTTGCCGGGAAACTCGTACCGCACCAGAACCCAGGCCAAAACGGCACCGAAAATCGAATTAACCAGGGCCCCGATAAGGGACGCTCCAAAAGTAAGTTTGTAGGAGGCCATGACCCTCGGATGGGTCACTTCCTGGACGAACTGCGTCCAAGTCAAAGTGCTGGACTTTAGGATAAGGGCCGCCAAGGGTATAAGGACGATCAAGCCCAAATAAAACAGCGTAAACCCCATGGTCAGGCCGAACCCAGGCAGGACCCCCGTGTTTTTGAATCGGTTCATTTATTATTTTTTTCCCATTCACGAAGCAGGATTCGGATCGCCTGAATGGCCTGAGGGGCGTCCTCCCCCTCGGCCGAAAACTCCAGTACCGTACCATAAATGGCCCCGAGCGTTAAGAGTCCCAGCAGGCTCTTGGCGTTCACCGGACTCCCCCCATTGGAGACCTCGATATGGCTTTTGAACCGGCTAGCGACCCGCACTAACTCGGCGCCCGCCCTTAAGTGCATTCCAAACTTGTGAAGAACGGGAATTCTTTCAGCGATTTTCATTTCGATCCCTTGAACCGCCAAAGGCGGTTCGAACATCGTTGAAATTGGTTCCATGATGTCTTCCTTAGGATAAAAAACCGGGGGAAACGGCCCTGTCCGTTTCCCCCACGGACCCCGAAAGGAGGGTTTGGTCAGCTCCCTCCTGGCAGTCAGTCGGTTATTTAGGCTGGTAGATTTGGTCGAATACCCCGCCGTCCCCAAAATAAGCCGGCTGGGCCTTCTTCCATCCACCGAACACCTTGTTCACGGTGAAAAGTTTGACCTTCGGGAATTGATCCTTGTGCTTAGCCGCGACTTTTTTGTCCCGCGGCCGGTAATAATTGTGCGCGATGATCTCCTGCCCCTCGGGCGAGTAAAGGTGCTTGAGGTAAGCTTGGGCCATTTCCGTGGTCCCGTGCTTTTCCGTGTTCTTATCCACCCAGGCCACCGTCGGCTCGGCCAGAATGCTCACGGAAGGATCAACGATCTCAAACTTCCCCTTGCCCAGCTCGTTCACGGCGAGGTAGGCCTCATTCTCCCAGGCGATCAAGACGTCGCCGATACCCCTTTCCACGAAAGTGGTGGTGGATCCCCGGGCGCCCGAGTCCAGGACCGCCACGTTCTTGTAAATCTTCGTGACGAATTCCCTCGCTTTATCTTCGCTGCCGTATTTCTGCAGGGCATAGCCCCAAGCGGCCAGGAAATTCCACCGGGCCCCTCCGGAAGTCTTGGGGTTGGGCGTGATCACCGAAACCCCCGGTTTGGCCAAGTCATCCCAACCCTTGATGTCCTTGGGATTGCCCGCCCGGACCAACAGGACGATGGTGGAGGTATAGGGGGCGCTGTTGTAGGGAAGGCGGTCCTGCCAGTCCGGCGGCAGGAGTTTTCCCTTGTCAGCGATGGCGTCGATGTCTCCCGCCAGCCCCAAGGTTGCTACGTCGGCCTCCAGGCCGTCGATGACGGCCCGGGCCTGTTTGCCCGATCCGCCGTTGGAGACGTTCACTACTACATCCTGACCCTTCTCCTTTTTCCAGTAATCGGCGAAAGCCTTATCGTACTCCTCGTAAAGCTCCCGAGTGGGGTCATAGGAAACGTTCAACAGATGGATCGTTTCTTCTCCCCCTTCTTTGTCTTTCGCGAATCCCCACGACGCGATGTTCAAGGCCAACACCAGGGCCAAAACCCCTTCAATCCATTGCTTTCTCATTTTATTCTCCTTTTACGTTGATAAGGCCGTAGGCAAAGCCGTCCAGCTGGTTTTTTATAGGCTGACTTGGGATTGAACTGTCCACAGGTTATAGACGTCCTTGCCCGCCAACAGGTGGTCTTCCCAGTTCGCGCTCAATTTGAAAACATCCTTGGCTTGGAAAAAGTCCAACCCCACCGTGAAGGTGTCCCATTCGTTGTTGTAAACATTCCCGGTCACTTGGTTGAAATTGTAACCGTCCAAGCGGACACCCACCCGTAAATCCTTGTAACGGTAGCTGGCCAGGACGTAATAGCCCGTTGGATTGATCTGCCCCTTGGGCGTCCCAAAACTGGAGGGCAAGGAGGGGGTCCAAAGGCTGTTGTTGGCGGCGTTATTGTCAGCCGGATTCAGGTTTCCCTCAATGAACTCGGCCTGCAATTTGAAGCCGTTATAGGTCCACCTTCCCTCGAAACCGATATCCCACCGGGCCCCGTTAGGTTCCCAGCCATCGTAAGCCGAGACCCCAACAAATATGTTTTTGTCGTAGGTCAATCCCACCCGGCCCGCAAAATCCTTGTCCACGTTGTTGTCGTAGGTGCTTTGACCCGCGCCTTGAATAACCGACAGGACATATTCCCCTTGCAAGGGCCCCACGGGAATTCCCGTCCCGGCCAACTGGACCCCCGCGTCCCGCTTGCTGCCGAAAGCGCTGGAAAGATTGGAGGCGTTGTTGAAATCCAAGTTGCCCGAGGGCCAACGGCCTTCCAGTTCCTGGGCGAATTTGTTCTGCCCAAAAATGAAGGTGGCATAAGGGCTGTAGGCGACCTTGCCGTAAATGTCCTTCACGATGGAAAAGGGGTTCGCGGCGATGGTCGTGACTGGGGAAGCCTTGCCGTTCACCGTGACCGGCCCGGTAATCGTGCTGGCCAGATCGTAACCGAAAATACCCCCCTGGTTCCCACCCAACCCGTTGAAGCTTGCCTGGGTCGGATCTAACTTGACCAGCCAACTGATCTTGGGATCATTGCCGATATCCGATCCCACGTTGATTTCTCCCCTCTTCCACGAAAAGGCATCCCACTGGTTCTTGGAACTCCCGTAATCCCCGTTGGCCGGGACTGAACCGTAGCTCAGGTGGGTATACCAAAACTGCAGCAGAACACCCACCTTGACGTTCGATTTTTCCAGCGAACTGATGCGGTTGTTCAAAGCTTCCAGGTCCGACACCGTGATAGCGGACGGATTATCCTGGAAATCGGAATCCTGTTTGGGCTCATCGTCCGCCCAAACCTTTGCCCCTCCCAACAACCCGACCGACAGCAAAGCGGCCAGCAAAAACAGTAGCTTTTTCATAACTAAACCCCTTTTAATAAATTTATTTTCCCTATTTCTATCGCGATGGGTACCGCTCGGGGTCTTCGTAACCATCCCGGACCCCGCTTTTAGCGGGTCGGGATTATGGAATAATCTCGAAGACCGCTTTAGCACCCTATTTGGTCTCTTTCGAAACACCGGTCGGGGCAAGTTGGCTATTAAATCCCACCGTAAAACTATTGTTTAAATCCCTTGCTTCTTATCACCCCCTTGAAGTCGTGATAACTTCCCTGAGAATTTGAAAGTTAGTTCGAGAGAACCTTCTCTTTCGACGTGTTTTTATTCGGTTGCGATGTCAAACGTAGGTAAGGCCGGACCGCCTTGTAACCCTGCGGGAAACGCCGCCGGATTTCCTCTTCGTCCTTCAAGGCCGGAACGATGACAACGTCATCCCCATCCTTCCAATTAACCGGGGTCGCCACTTTGTAGTTGTCCGTCAACTGCAAGGAATCAATAACTCTCAAAATTTCATTGAAATTGCGGCCCGTACTGGCCGGATAGGTGATGGTGGCCCGAACTTTCTTATCCGGGTCGATGATAAAAACCGACCGGACGGTGGCGTTGGCCAGGGACTTGGGATGGATTAGGTCGTAAAGCAGCGAGACTTTATGGTCGTGGTCCGCCAGGATGGGGAAATTCACCCGAGTGCCCTGGGTCTCGTTGATGTCCGGGATCCAGCCCTTGTGGTTCTCCACCGTGTCCACGGACAGGGCGATCACCTTGGTGACCCGCTTATCGAATTCCGGCTTCAATTTGGCCGTTTCGCCTAGTTCCGTGGTGCAAACCGGCGTGAAATCAGCCGGATGGGAAAATAGTACAACCCATGCCTTTCCTGCCCATTCATAGAAATTGATCTTTCCCTCGCTGGACTCTTGCGTGAAATCCGGCGCCGTATCTCCTAGTCTTAAAGCCATGACATGCCTCCTTGAGTTTTGAAGGCGGCCCTAAAACAAAAACCCGGGCCGCTCTTTTAGGCGGCTCGGGTTTCCGGGATTCTGGAAATCAGGTGCCGCTTTAGCCCCCGGTTCAACCTTTCGGTTCTGGTCGGGGCAAGTTGGCGAAAAACCTTGTTTTTTAGGTCTCCCGGGGCGGCTCAACACCGCCCAATTAAAGCCTCACCAGGGCGTTTTTATGAAAAACGCCAAAAAATTTGCCCAGAAAACAAAAAACCCGGGCCGCTTTAAAAGCGGTCCGGGTTTAGGAGGTATCTCTTAAACACTTCTACCGCTTTAGCTCGCTGTTCGTCCCCTTTCGGGAAACACGCCGGAGCAAGTTGGAACTTAAAGCCCGCGTTTGATGAACGAATACTAGTGGCGCCCCCTCTGTATGTCAAGGGTCTTAATAATTTATTTTGAATCCCCTCGACAAAAGCAATTAACCGAATGGTCGTTCACCATCCCCGCCGCCTGCATGTGGGCGTAAACCACCGTGGGGCCAAGGAATTTGAACCCCCTCTTTTTCAAGTCTTTGGCCCAAGCCTCGGCCTCGGGGATGACAACGGGAAAATCCTTGAGTGTCTTAATTTTATGTCGGATAGGCCGGCCATGTACCCATGACCACATGTACTTCGAGAAAGTCCCAAATTCCTTTCGGATCTCGATGAATCTTTTGGCGTTCTCGATGGCCGCCTTGATCTTGGCTCGGTTGCGCACGATGCCAGCGTCCCTCTTCAATCGGGCTTGATCCTTGGGTCCAAAGCGAGCCACCTTGCGGTAATCGAAATTTCGGAAGGCCTTCCTGAAGTTTTGCCGCTTATGGAGAATGGTCCGCCAGGAGAGTCCTGCTTGGAAAGCCTCTAGAACCAAAAACTCAAAAATCTTCCGGTCATCGTGAACCGGAACGCCCCATTCCTGATCATGATAAGCCAGCATCAGGGGATCGTCGTTCCCTGGCCAGGGGCATCTTCTCAAAGTGGTTTTTCGGTTTTTAAGCGTCATGGATACCGCCGCTTCAAGGACATTTATTTTAAAAGAACTCTCTCGATACGTCGGTCTGGGACGATCCAAATGATGGCCACCAGGACATAAAATCCATAAGAAACCATGGGATAAAAGAAAGCGGTTGGGATCGCCAAGGCGTAGAGGGCCAGCGAGATGTTTCCCTTCCGGTCATCCCCGATTGCCGCCGCCAGCGTCGAATTTTTACCATGGTGAGCCAGCAAGGTCCGGACCAAGATGGTGTAAGCCATGGCCGCCAGGAGGAAATCCACACCATAGAGGGCCACTGGCCAAGTTCCAAAACTGTTTTGACCGATCCAAGCGGTCAAGAATGGCACTAGCGAAAGCCAAAACAGCAGGTGGAGGTTAGCCCAAAGGATGGGGCCATTCACCTTTTGAACGGCTTGAAACAAGTGGTGGTGATTGGTCCAATAAATCCCAATGAAAACAAAACTCACGACGTAGCTGATAAAGGCGGGTAGCAATGGGCGAAAATCGGCCAGGCTCGTCCCGTGGGGCGCCCGAAGTTCCAACATCATGATGGTGATAATAATGGCCATCACGCCGTCACTGAAAGCTTCCATCCTTCCTTTATTCAAGATTTTTTCCTTTTTTCCTGATCAGATTGTGGATTTCAGGATTCACACCGCGCATGCTGGCTCGCTCATTTCTTCCGCAACCTTTCCATGACCGCAGGAACCACATTCGGGATCGCGGCGCGGGATAATGCTTCGCGCCTCCCTTTTCTGAGCGTCCACCTTCCAAAGCCGGAAAGGCCCGTGCCTTTCGGCCAATCTTAACGCTTCATGGCCTTGCAGGTAGCCGATGACTTGGGAGAAGGACCCCAAAACCCCCGCTTGCTGGCAAGTGGGCATGGCGAAAGGCGGTGGAATCTTGGGGATGAGGCAGCGTAGACAGGCCGTTTCCCCCGGCAACACCGGCAATACTTGACCCTCGAATTTCACCACCCCGGCGTGGACAAAGGATTTTCGCAATTTCACGCACCAATCGTTCAGTAAGAACTTCTTTTCAAGCCGGTCCAGTCCGTCAATGACAAGGTCGTATTGTGAAAGAATCTTCTCGGCGTTGGCCGGGGAAAAGGCTTCCGGAATGAGGATGGTTTTCGTTTTGGGATGATGTGTATTTAGGTAACCCGCGGCGGCTTCAACCTTGGGGCGGCCCAAATCCGCGTCCGAATAGAGAATCTGCCGGTGAAGATTGGACAGTTCCACCTTATCCGGGTCCATAAGGCCCAGTGTCGCCACTCCTCCTTCAGCCAGGACCAAGGAAGCGGGGCAACCCAATCCGCCAACACCCAGCACCAATATTTTTATTTCCCGCATTGAAAACCTCACAGAAAACTTGTAACCACAAAAACAATACCCAATCCCAGGAGGATAAATCCAGTTGCCTTAGCGAGCAGGTAATGCCATGGCGGGGGAACATTGTTTGAGCTCGGGTACTTAATGAGTAATTCCGATAATTGAAGTATCAAAACCCCTAGGGAGCCTAGCCCGATTCCCGCTATCAGGTTACCCATGGTTGATTAATAACCTCCCCGGATATGGCTGGCCACTTCCTTGGCGTAGAAATCCCGGAGCCTTTGGTGGAGTTCTTTGGAGAGGGGAGGAAAATCGCTAACCTTCGCGTTTTCCATCGCCTGCTGGGGATTTTTAGCCCCGGGAATAATCGTCGTGACACTGTCAAAGTCCAGGCACCAACGATTGGCCATTTGGGCCAAGCTCATCCCCGCCGGCAACAAGGGTTTGAGCTTATCGGCCAGTTCAACCCCCTTCTCGAATGGAAGCCCCGCGAAGGTTTCGCCCACGTTGAAGGCTTCCCCATCCCTGTTGTAGGTACGGTGGTCTTCCGGGGCGAACTGGGTGTCCTTCCGGTACTTCCCCGCCAAGAGGCCGCTGGCCAAAGAAAGGCGCACGATGATGGCCACGCCCTTCTTCTTGGCCTCGGGAAATAGGGCCTCAAGTGGCTTTTGTCGAAAGAGGTTAAAAATGACCTGGAGTGAGGCCAACCCTTCCTGCTGGAGGCAGAAAAGGCCTTCCTCAACCGTTTCCACCGAGGCGCCCCAATTTCGGATTTTTCCTTCTTTTTTCAACCTCCTTAGCCACTCGAAAACTTCGCCCTTCTTGAAAATGGAGAGGGTTGGGCAATGAAGCTGAGTTAGGTCCAACGCCTCCAGGCCGAGGCGTTTGATGGAATTTTCAGTGTGAAGCCGGAAGGCTTCCCAGGAGACGTTTGCCGGCCATCCTGGGTCCGGGAACCGGATAAGCTTGGTGGCGACGAAAACTTTAGCTTTGGACTGCTTCAGGAATTTCCCAATGATGCTTTCACTTCGGCCGGCCCCGTAAACATCAGCGGTGTCGAAGAAGTTGACCCCTGAATCCACCGCGGCTTTGAGTGTTTGAAGAGCCGCGTCCTCCGAAACTTGACCCCAATCCCCCCCGAATTGCCAAGTGCCGACTCCAACCTCGGACACTTCCATGCCTGATTTTCCAAAAACACGCTTTTTCATTTCGCTTTTTCCCCCTCAATGGCCTTGCGGTTGAAAAAAACCCTCTTAAAGTCCTTGCCGTCCTTGGAGAACTCGGCGTAATAACGTCCCGGCGGCACCACGTACCCCTTGTCATCGGTCCCATCCCATTCAGCCCAACCTCCTTCTTCAGCCACGACCTTTTTCTCAAACAGGTATCGCACATGTTGGCCATCCATGTCAAAAACCTCTAGCCGATAAATACCGGGCCCATCGGCGAAACTCATGTAAACATTGCCGGGATTATCGTCTTCGTCCGTCCGTAAAGCAGAACTTACAACCTGGGTAGGAGTAGGCGTAGAAGAGGAGTGTGGATTAATCGGCGCCACAAACACTTCGATAGTGGGAGTCATCTCCTCCAATAAGGACACCCATGTCGGATGGATAGCGGGCATCGGTGCAGCGGCAGGCTTCCAGGAACCCACTACAGTGGGCAAAGGAAGGTCGGGTTTAAACGTTTGGGATGAGGGCGGGGCTTGGAAAGTGGGCACCACGATCGCGGCAGGGGCAATAACCGGAGTAGGTTTAGGAGGAGGCGTACTCGTAGTCCTCTTAAGGATTTTAAGGCTCGATTTAACTCGAGGAGTTTGAATCAAGTCGGCGGTAGGGGTCGGGCAGTTGGGGCTGGAGCCGATATTGAGGGTAAACACCCTGCGGAACAGGTGTCTTTCGCCCATTCTTTGGGCCTTGGAAGTGAGAGAGGAGGCCGAAAGAAAGGGCATAAGTTTTCCGGTGTCCGGATGTGGAACCGTTGCCAAGCCTGGAATTCCACCGGAATTAGCCTTGGCACCTTCCCAGGCGTCATCATCGAAAGAAAGGTAATGCCATCCCTTGGGCGTCCCAGCCATACGGTCGGGGATGTAATAGGATCTGTGATTTCCAGCCTCGGCGCTGGATAGAAAACGGCGAGTCCCATCGGAAAACTTCAATTCCAAGAGATAGGCAAAACCAGCGAAATTCTCGGGCGGTTCCTTTTTTTTATAAGCGTCAGCCACCTCAAAAGCCAAAACATTGTTTTTTTGAAAATAACAAATATGTTCTTGAAGGCACTCGAACGAACGAGGGCCTTTATCCGCACCGGTATAGGACATATTGTCAATAATGGGGATTCCGTTCAACCAAACATCCACCCAATCATCCACGGAGATCGTGAACTTCGCTCCAGTTAAATAAGGGAGGGTTGTCTGGGATTGAGCCAAGGAGGCTCCCCACCAAAAACAAATGGTAAAACACATTAAACGATATGGTTTCATTTCCCATTCCAGTGCCGTTAAGAAAGCCCGTATTATCAAACATTTTGTGGGTTCCCGAAGGAAAAAAGCTGTCTAGAATAGTCCCCATGGAAAAAGTGTTTTTGTTCCCGTCCATCCTCATGGTTTCTTCTATCTTTTTCTTTCCGTCGGCAGCATTCGCCTCCTCGGCGAAAACCAAAACATTAAAATTCCCACCCCTCCAATACACCCTCCAAGATGTTCATGGAAATGTCCAAATCATACCGGCCGGCGATTCCAAGCCCGAACAAGCCCAGGAAGAGGAAAGCCTTTTTGCCGGGGACGAAATCCTCACCAAAGGTGGAGCCAAAGCTTCGCTTTCCCTGAACTCCTCCACACTCGTCCATCTTTCGGAAAACAGTGATCTGAAAGTGAGTCAATTAGCTGCCAGAAAAAAAGCCGGAAGTTTTTTGAGCCGTTTGGACCTTTTGACGGGCACGGTCCTCGCCGAGGTCGAAAAATTGCGGGAAAGCCGTTCTTTGTTCGAAGTGACTTCGGGGGGCGTGGTCTGCGGGGTCCGCGGCACGGCTTTCGAGGTCCAAAAAGAAGGTTCCTCGGTTCAAACCAACACCTACCACGGAACCGTGGAGATGCAAAAAAATGGGAAAACCCGGCGGGTGACCGATAACCAGCAGGGCTCCTTTGCCTTTGACAAGGATACCTTCCTCCCGACCCGCGCCTTGACCCCCGAAGAGAGGGCCCGTTATCAAAACTGGCTTACCCAAAAAGCCGTCGTCGAAAGGAAACTCTTGGAGCGGAGGGCCGTTTTGGATTCCATGGCCAATCTCAACGCCGAGGAGCGGGCGGAAGTGCTGGAAAAACTCGACAAGGTCAAGGAAAGGGACCGGCTGAAGGTGCTGCGGCAGCTATTGCAAGGCCAATACGACCGCGAACGGAAAAGGATGCAGGAAGACGCGGTCCGTAACCGGGAAGAGATCTTGCGAAAAATCCAGGAAGACTCGGCTAAGAAGCGGGCGGAGAACGACCAGCCCCGGAAGTAACCTATCTTCTTATTTCCATCCGGTCCTTATGCATGAAGTAAGCCACTTCCGCCCCAAACAGAACCACCGTCCAGGACAAGTAAAACCAAATCAGGATGACCGGGATAACCCAAAGGGCACCGTAAACCCTGGAACCCGCCAGCACATGAAGGGTGTACCAACCCATGGCGCTTTGCGCCAATTCGAGCAGGATGGCCACCAAAAAGCCTGACCAAACAGCGGATCGTCGGTCCACTTTCGTGTTGGGAATCCAAAAATACATCAGGGAACAAAGAACCCACAAGCCCAAAAAAGGGATCAAACCCGTAAAGAACCAAGCTCCCCCGGAGGTTTTGAGGAGCCCCAAGGCCTTGACCCAGCCTTTAAGGGTCGCCAAAAAGCTGGCCAAGAGCGGAGTCGCCAGAAGGAGAGATGAATGCCGGGTGATTTGCGCCATGATCGGCCTTCCCGCCTCGAGTCCCCAAAGGAAGTTGAAAGCCCCTTCCACATCCCGCAAGAGCAAAAAAACAATGAGCACGAAGCCAAGGAATCCCGCGAAACCGGCCTTGCGGGAATAAACCGCAAATTTTTGAACCGACCGCCGGATCTGCTGTTTTCCCGCCTGGTTAAGTTGCTGAAGATTTTGCCGCTCTTGAGGGTCCTCAACGGAATGGAGGTCGCTGGAGTCTACGGGATAGAGGACATCCACGATCTGGTCAAGGACCTGTTCCCTCTTCTCCGAAAAAGCGTCCCCGGCCAGGACCGCCATGACGATAGCCAGCGCGGGCACAAGGGCTAGGATCGTCTTGAAGGCCAATGAACTGGCATAAAGCCTCTTTCGCCCTTTCACTTGGTGTTGCGCCCTTCCCATAGCCTGCTTGATCGCGCCCAGAAGAAACTCAACATCCGACCGGATCTTGCCTTTCGGAACCAACCTTTTATGGTCGTGGAAATATTTCATGAACCACCCGTTGAGAGACTATGATGTTGCCCATTCTAATCAAACCCACTGACGTCCTGTGATTTTTTGAAGGTGGGATTCCCGAGGAACTCTTGCCGGACTCAAAATCACTTCCCCTGCGCTCCGTCACTCCTCCGCGATGGGCGGAAGAGGTTCTCCAACATCCCTTGGAGCTTTTATCCGACCAGGTTTATCTGGAAAAGAAAGCCTCCAACAACGCCCTCGAATTCCTGAATCTATGGCCCGGCGACAATCCCCCGCCCCACTGGCTTTCCTCCGTGGCCACTATAGCCCGGGATGAGACCCAGCATCTTCAACTGGTTTTGAAGCTATTGGATAAAAGGAATGGGTTATTGCCGATCCGCCACCAAAACCCCTATGCGGCCGATCTGCGAAAGCTGATTCGCCAAGGAAAGGGCAACCAGGAATTAATCGACCGCCTGTTGGTTTCCGCCCTCATCGAAGCTCGCTCCTGCGAGCGTTTCGAGAGGTTGGCCGAAGGGGCGAAGGACTCCGAATTGAAAAAATTTTATTCGGGATTGATCGCTTCAGAAAACGGGCATTACCAGATGTTCGTGGAAATGGCGAAGAAGGTTTTACCGACTCGCGAGGTTGAAAATCGCTGGGATTGGTTTTTAGGGGAAGAATCGGCGGTCATACAAGCCCAACCCATGGGTCCCCGAATCCATAGTGGCTGGAGAAAATAATGGTCGGCCTAAACAAAAAAGCCGATTTCGGCCCTATTGGCCGAAATCGGCTGATATCGTCGGATTATTCTTAAGCTTTAAAGCTTTCCAGCCGCTTATTTCAGGGCAAGACGGTCGAAAACAACCCCAACCGGCTTGGATTTCTTCTTAAACTCCGGAAGGCCGTTCTTCTGGCAGAACTCCCTCTCGCTGTACTGGAGATATTCCAGATCACGGACGGCGGAAGACCGGTAGCCGCAATCCACGCAAACATAATCGAATTCGACCTGGGGCCGAGCCTTGGGCTTCACAGGCACCGACCTACAGCTCGTCATCTTTACGTGGCTTTCGCATTGCTCGCAAAAAATACTTTCAGAATATTTTGAACTTTCCATGGAACACCTCGTCGCGTCAAAAAATCGTGATAGGGTCAGATAGCCGAAGATATGGGTGACCTTGTTCCGGCAGATACCGGACGGATATCATCCGTCGAATCCCCCTCCAATGCAAGCTTCACTTTGAGGGTTCATTTGGCATAAGAAACCGGAAAACAATTTACCTGACGGGGTTTCAACGTTTAAACAAGCTCGTGATAAACTCTCTTCGACAAACCTGCGGGAGGAAAAAATGAAAACCATCAACCGGAAGGGTGGAGGCTTAGTGGGAACCCTAATTATGGTATTGTTGCTGGCGGGATTAGCTTGGGGGGCCTACTACTTCTTTTTTAACGGAAACGGCGCGAACCCGTCCCAAACCGCCTCAACGGCTAGCGGTGATCCAACCCCTACCCCTTCCAGCGAACCCAAGGCGGGCTCTTTGGCAGGAGCCGCTGTCCAAGGGGCTCAAGCCGCCGGCGAGGTCCTCGGAAGCGGGCGATAAAGCTTAATTCGCCAAAACTCCGACCCGGCTTTCTCTTTCAACATCAGAGCAGGGAGAAAAATCCCGCAAGTTTAAAAATTGAACCCCGGAAAAGCCTTCCTGGCGTAAAGCGCCTTCAACCTTCTCCATTTGAAAACTTCGGTTGGTGATCTCTTCGCTGAAGATTTCGCCCTTGAAATTTCCCCGTATATTCATTGTCCCCGAGCCTGTCGCGGCATCAAATCGCCCATGAATTTCAACTTGCCCATCCTCAAAACTTCCCTTTTCATCCAAAGCCCATCCCTGCAATCCGGCTAAGCTATGGTAGTCAAAAAAGAACCATCCACCCGGTAAAAGACATTTCCGGACCGAGCGAAAGCAGGCCTGGAGCCGATCTAGGGTGTCCAAGTGATTCAGGGAATTGTATGTGGAAAGAATCAGGTCGAAAGACTCACCCAATTGAAACATTGAGGCATCGGCCTGAATAAAATGTGCCTTGCCGGTAAGGACATGCCGGCGGCACCTCGCTTCCGCAAGCCGCAGCATGGAGGGGGAAAGATCCAATCCCGATACAGAATAGCCAGCCTCCGCTAAATGAAAGGCCAATCGCCCTGTTCCGCATCCCAGATCAAGGACATTCGATATCTTTATAGATGGCTGTCGATGGGCAAAAAAACGTAACAACCGTGGCGCCAGTTCTTCGGCGTGGCCCCCGAAATACCGGTCGTAAAACCTCGAGAAACTTTCTCCGTATTGGTTCATGGCGCCCCGTACAAATGATGGCCTTTAAACCTAATCTTTTCCTTGCCAATGCCCGGATGATCGTGAAACAACCGATCATTGGACAGGACTAAAACATCCTTGTTTTTTAAGAAAGCCGTGCTTCAATAGAGGCCGCAAAACACCCCAGAGGAGCGACCCATGAAATTTTGGAGCGACAGTTTCAGCGACGGTACAAGGCTTCGCGAGGAATACGCTTTCATCAAGCCCCATCCGACTGCGCAAGCCGAATTGGCCAAAAACCGCAACCCCCACTTCGCCTGGGGCGAGCTCCCCGAAGGAACCAAGTCGCTGGTCATCATCATGCACGACATCGACGCCCCTACCAGCAAGGATTTCGTGAACAAGAGGGACAAGATGGTCCCCTACGATTATCCCCGCCAGGAATTTTACCATTGGGCGGTCGTGGACCTCGACCCAAAGGTCTTCGTCCAGCCGGCTGAATTTAGCAAGGAAGTGACGATCAAGGGCAAACCCGGCCCGGCGGGGGTGCGCAACACACGCCATGCCTTAAACGACTTCACCGATTGGTACAAGGGTAACGCCACTATGGAAGGCCAATACTTCGGCTACGATGGACCCGCGCCACCCTGGAACGACGAAAAACTGCATAATTATATTTTCACTCTATACGCCCTGAGGGAAAAACGGTGCCCGATCGAGGGCACTTTCACCGCCAAGGACCTCTTGAACGCCTTGAGTGGAGGCGTGGTCCTAGAAAAAGCCCAATTGAGATGCACCTTTGCGATCCTTCCAAAGGCACGCGCATAACCGTTTCCGGGGAGCTTAAATATAAAAAAAGCCCTCTTCCCTCGCGGGAGGGGGCTTTTTTTATTTCCACCTCCAACCTTGATGGGTCAAGCCTGGGCGCCCCGCCCCGCCGCCTCGAACTCGTCTTCCAGGCTGAAATATCTTTCTCCCATGTCGCAACAGATCGTGACAATCCGCGCCTCGGGTCCCAAGCGCTTGGCAACCCTTAAAGCGGCAACGACATTGGCACCGGAGGAAATGCCCAGGAGTAACCCCTCCTCCCGGGCCAGTCTTTTCGTCATGGCAAAGGCTTCCTTGTCCTCAACGGTCAGAATCTCGTCCACCACCGACCGGTTCAACACCGGCGGGATGAATCCTGCCCCGATTCCCTGGATACGGTGGACTCCCGGCTTACCGCCCGATAACACGGCCGAACCCGCCGGCTCAACGCCGATGATCTGGACCCGGGGATTCTTAGACTTGAAATATTCACCCACACCCGTGATAGTCCCACCGGTCCCAATGCCTGCCACAAAGGCGTCAAACTCCCCATTCGTGTCCTTTTCAATCTCGGGCGCCGTGGTTTTTTTATGCGCCTCTGGGTTGGCCCGGTTGGCGAATTGTTCCGGCATGAAATAATGTGGGTTCTGAGCCTTGATCTCACGGGCCTTCTCAACCGCGGCCGTCATTAAGCCTTTCGCGGGCGTTAATACAAGTTCCGCCCCATAAGCGCGAAGAAGGACCCGGCGCTCCTGGCTCATGTCCTCAGGCATGACCAGTATGAGCTTGTAGCCTCTTTGGGCGCAAACAAGGGCAAGCCCAATGCCGGTATTACCGCTGGTGGGTTCGACAAGTATTCCCCCAGGCTTCAACTGGCCCTTCCGTTCGGCATCCTCGATCATGGAAAGGGCGATGCGGTCCTTGACACTTCCACCGGGATTATAGAACTCTAGTTTGCAAAGGATTTGTGCCCCTCCCTTTTCCGGGATTCGCTGGAGTTTCAGCAGGGGAGTACTCCCGATCAAATCGGTGACCTTGGAGGCAGGGGGGTAACGGTTGACGCTCATGGGGTAATCTTGGCCCCTTGCTCCAACAGCCAGGCGGGGCATTTAGGCGTGGGGCGAACCTCGTGGTGAAAGGAAACCCCCGACTCCAGGGAATTGACCCAAACCTTGGTTTCCAAGGGAGACTCCCTCTTCAGGAGCCATTGCAGAGCTTCGGAGGCGGCCATGGCACCGAGGATCCTTCGTGTCGGAGGATCACCTGGGTTAAAATTTTTGGGATTCATAACCTCGAAACACTCCAAGCAAGGGCATTTTCCCCTGGCGGGATTGAATAGAAACAGAGCCGGTCCAGTTGCCATAGGCCACCCAAAAAGGGCAGGCTGGTTCCTGGAACGCGACAAACGGCTCCACAGGCGGAGTGAAGAAGCCTTTTCACCCAGGACAACCCACAAATCGGCGGGGTCCGCTTGTTCGGTAAAGTTAAGATCAAGGGCTTGAATCTTGGGGGCTCCGGCGGAAACCAGGGCGGTTTTCGCCGCTTCAAAGGAGATGCCATTGCCCGCTAAAAGCAGGGCAGCTTTCGCCCACTTTTCTTGGCCTTCGACTCCTACCCCAGGTAAGAGGGCCTGGCGGCTGAACCGCTCGCGCAAATCCCCCGTGGGCATGAATTATTCGACGACGTCTTTTTCGATGGGATTGACGTCGATTCCCTGGCGGGCGAGGTCAGCCAGGGCTTCCTTGACCGCCTTCTCCTCCCCGGCAATTTCCATTTGGACGTAACCAAAACCCTTGGTAATGCTGGCTCGTCGGATATTCACCGTGACGTCAAACCTTTTGATCACGTTGGAAAGAACCGGTTCGGTC
>DATKOC010000034.1:0-7624 GCA_035524855.1 bacterium | reverse complement strand
CTGCCTACCGACGAACATGACGGCGGTTTTCTGTCGGTGTTGCAAAGGTTATAATTTGTCATTGCAATGACGACTCAATGCGTTACTAACAAAACCCGGAGTTTTTTTTGAAAAAGAGTTGGTTCTTTCTCTTAATCTTCTTAACCCCCATGGTTCTCAAGGCCGACGAGCCCCACTGCGACATCCTCCTCAAAAACGGCTTGATCGTTGACGGGACCGGTCTGCCCCCTTACCGGGGGGATATCGCCCTCAGCGGCGGCAAGATCGCCAAAATCGGCGATTTGGGGGCCTATCAGGCCGACTTCACGCTGGATGCCTCCGGGCTGGTGGTGGCCCCCGGCTTCATAGACCTTCTCTGCCATAACGACCTTTTGTGGGGTTTGAAGGAGCAGGAGCGGGCGGTTCGGGGAGGGGTCACTTCGGGCTTGGCGGGTAACTGCGGCTTTTCGGTCCTGGATGTCCAAAAGAACCTGCTTAAACTGCAAAAACAGCACAGTCTGTTGAACCTGGGTACCTTGATCGGGCAGGGAAGCGTCCGGGATTGGTTCGTGAAGCGTAACCGTGAAAAGCCCGCCAGCCCCCAGGAAATGGCCACCATGAAGCTGTTCGTGGAGGGGGCTCTTTCCGCGGGCGCCTTCGGCCTTTCCAGCGGCTTGGGCTACGATCCCGGTGATTGGTGCCAACCCGCGGAGCTGGAGGACCTAGCCTCGGTGCTTTCCCGCTACCCCCACGCCGCCTATTACACCCACATCCGCAATTACCGCTCCAACGTGCTGGAGGCCATCAGGGAAGCCCTGCAAGTGGGCGAAAAGGACAAGGTGCCGGTGGTCATCCAACACCTTTTGTTCAAGCTCCCCAGCAATTGGGACCAGACCGAAAGGGGCTTGGGGCTTTTGGAGGAGGCGCGGGGGAGGGGCCAATCGGTTTTCGCCACCGTCTACCCCTACGATTTCTGGGGCAACGAAGTTCAGATTCCCTTGGCCCAGTTTCTCTACCTACCGAAGGATGCGGACCGGTGGGCCTATTACCACGATGACGACAAGCGGGCGGAAGTTTTGGCAGGCATCCGTCGGCGGCTCCAGGAATATGGGGGTGGGGACAAAATCGAAATCACCCATGTACACGCCAAGGCCTTCAAGAGCTTCCTGGGGTTCACGGTCAAGGACATGGCCCAGCGGCGGCGGATTTCCGAGGAGGACGCGGTCTTGGGCCTTCTCTTAGAGAACGCTGGGGACGTCAAGATTTGCTATCACGGACTCTCGGAGGAAGGGCTTATCAAGAAGATCCAATACCCTTACATCCTGTTCGGTTCGGATTCTACGGGGGCCATTCCGCACCCCCGGGATGTGGGGGCCTTTCCACGGCTATTGGGGACCTACGTGAGGGATAAAAGGGTAGTTCGTCTTTCGGAGGCCATTCACCGCCTGACGCAAGAACCGGCCAACCTGATGGGCCTCAAGGATCGGGGAGTCCTCAAAGAGGGCAATTGGGGGGATGTGGTGGTGTTCGACCCCAAGACCATCCGTGACAACGCGAGCGCCGTTTCACCCTGGCAGGAGCCGACCGGCATGAGGATGGTCCTGGTCAACGGACAATTAGTCTATGACGCCAAGACAAGTTTCTCGGGAAGATTCCCGGGACAGATATTGAGGCGGAGCAATGATTAAATTGTTGAGGTTATAAATGAATAAAACACAACCCATGACTGACGCTCAGTATAAACATTTAAAAAGTGATCGAGATTTAGCTGACTTTGTGACTTTTTTAGCGGGGCTGACTAAATATGTTGTGATGAGCGAAAATTTTTTCTTGAAAAAAAGTGAAAAAATTGAACCTCAATTGGATGAGCTGAGGGCTGCGTTTGAAAAACTCGGAGGAGCTTCTCTGGCTTACATAAGTTATAAAAACACGATGGCAGAAATGACTTTATGTAGAGGGGTTGATAATTTTTTATGCTATATAGCTGACTTAATGAGAATGGTATTTGAGATGAATCCGGACATGCTCAAGTCGAACGAAAAAATCAGCTATTCCGAAATTTTGGGACATGAAAGTTTGGAAAGTCTTAAGTTAGAGATGATTGAAAATAAGATATTTGACTTATCGAATAAAGGGTTTCGGGTATTAGCTAAAGAACTTGAGGAGAAGTATGGTTTTACCATTTATCGAAATCAGGATCATCTTGAAAATATTGTAGAGTTGGTGGAAATAAGAAATTTAATTGTTCATAACCGAGGAATTGTAAATGCCGTTTTTAAAGAGCGAGTTCCCAAATCCCTCAAAAGTATAGGAGAAAAATTGGTTTTTGATTTCAATCAAGACTGGAAATTTATGGATATGCTAAATGATAGTTTTTTTTATATTGATAATGTAGCAGAAGAAAAATTTAAATTACCTCGAAGCGAAAGAGTGTTTGAGAAGTCTCCGTTGGTTGGCCCGGTGTTTTACACTTAATCAATTATTTTTCTGCCAAATACCCCGCATCGAAGACCAGAGCCGCGTTCTCGACCGTTTGGCCCTCATTTGAAGCCCACGAAGTCGTCCCTGGACCATCAAAAAAACACTTTGCGGGGGGAGTGCCGCCATTGATCAGCCCCAATAGCGTCGGATCGGCCCCCTTGGCATATTGGTTCGCGCCGCCACCCGCCCAGCCGGGCATGACGATATGAAGTGAAGCGTAATCCCAATGGTGGGGGTGGGATCCGGCCTTTTCCCCATGGCCCGTCACAAAAGAAGTCTCCAGGCTGTTCAGCCCCAAAATGTAATTCATCTGCCGGAGCGCAGTGGTCCGGTATTTCTTCTCGCCGGTCAGGTGGTAGGCGAATAAAAGCGCGCCAGCTTTGTTCAAGATGTTCTCGTTGGACCCCCAATAGTATTCGCTCGGGTCCAGGCAAACCCCATAACCGTTGGTTTTTGATTTTTCCACTAGCCCGTCGCAGATTTTGGTGAGGGTCTGGGTGATGGTTTCCTTTTCCTCGTCGGTGGTCTTGGGGCTTAGGACCTGGGCCATGTAGCCAAAAAACTGGGGTGTCATCCAGGTAAGGGTTTGAAGCTTGGCGGGGGTGGCTTCCTCCGTGAAGCGGTTTTCCAATTCCTTGTCCCCGCTCATGCGGGCCATCTCACCCAGGGCCCAGAGCTTTTCCTGGGAGGTATCCGAATCCACGTAATCCGGGTCCTGGAAGGTGGCGTCGGGGTTCTTTTCCAGCCAGGCCCAGGACCGCTTGGCGGCCGCCAGGCATTTCTGGGCAAAGGCGGGATCCAGCGTTTGATAGACCCGGGCGGCCTGGCACATGACGCCCGTGAAGACCCCCGCGTCGATGCAACTTTCACCCTGAAGGTAGCGGTTGTAGGGGTCTTTTTCCGGCACGGTGCCGAAACAAAAATGGTCCTCCGAGTCCACCTTGTGATAAACCCCGCCGTCAGGCGCCTGCATCTTCAAAAGCCAGGTAAGCCCCCATTGGGCCTCGTTGAGCAGGTCGGACATCTTATTGGGTGACTCAGGGATGTTGTTCTTGAACCCGGCCATTTCCTTTTCCTTCAACTCGTAAAGCCACATCATCCAGGCGCAGCTGATGGCTTCCATGTGGGTCCATTTGCCGTAGTCCAAGGCGTTATGCCAACCCCCCACAAAATCCCCATGCTGGGAGGGGTCGGTTTTGAGGGCGGCGTCCTTGAGGTGGCAGGCGGCGTGTTTGATGCCCGTGACCGGATCGTCAATGGCTGTGCCACAGCGGATAAGGTAAAAGCACCGCAGTGCATCCTTGAAGAGGTTTTGAAAGACGTTGGCTTTGACGGAAAAGGAAACGGATTTTAGGCCGTCAATGGAAACGGTATAGCGACCGGGAAGGGTGAGGCCGGTAAAGTCCCCTTGGAAGACCTTTTCACCCGTGGATTTGATGTCGTCAAAGGGGCCGGTGGAGAGTGTGCCGGAAAAGGCTTTCACACCCGTTTCATTGAGGATTTGGAAAGAGTCTCCCTTTTTCACGGCGGGCGTTTCGGTGATGACGAAGTACTTCTCATCGCCCGGTAGGTAGCCCTCCTGGTTGACCTTGGGTTCCGGGAGAATGGGGTTGTTCATTTTGTTTTGGGACTTCTCCTCGCCCTTCTTGTAAAACTCAATGTCATCCACACTGATCCAACCTTTATCTCCGGCATTGCCGCTCGCGTTGAACTGCACGCCGGTGACGGCGGTGGGGTCCCAGGGCTTGGGGGTGCCCCAAGACTGGGCAAATTTGGAGAAAGGAAGCTCATATAACTTCCAAGAATCAGTCACGATAACAGGAGAAGAATAGTGATTGTATTCCTTTGAGGTCGCGGGGATGGGGAGCATACAGCTCCAGGAGCCCAGACCCTTGGCCCAAAAGCGGACGCCCTCATAGGTGGAAAAGTCCTGGGCGGTGAAGGAGCAGGTCATGCCCGCGTAAGGGTATTGCGCACCCGGCCTCATCTCAAATTCAAGGCGCGCGCAACGCGCCGAATCGTGGCCATCGGAGGACAAGTGGAAAGGGGAAGGGGAGTAGCTGGAAGCGGAATCGCAATAGCCCGCCCAATGGACGATCAAGCCTTCGCCCGAGCCTTCGCCGTTATCCACCAGGAGGGCCTCGGTGGATGGGGCGCAAGCGGACAGAATAAGGCCTACGACCAGGAAAAGACAGATTGGGTTCATTTTGAGGCACCTCAAGAAATATTTTCTCCACCCCCGGGTCGGTGGAAGTCATGCTGGAATTTTCAAAAACATTGATTTTCAAGCCCATCTTTCGCTTTAAAAACGGTACATTTTGGTTCTGCGAACGACTAGTATAAAGACCAATTTTATTGCAGGTGATGATTAATCCTATATCACAGTGATGGATTTTGGGGGCCTTATGTCTAAGTCGTTCGGCTTAATATTTTTGGTGGTATCCGTTTTATTTTTCGTCTTTCCGTTGGCCTGCCAAAAAACCTACAGCGTCGCTCCTTTGTCGGCCAATCCTCCCACCGCCACGTTCACCCCAACCCTAACGCCTTGCGGTTATCCGGGCAACATTTGCACTCCCACTTTTACGAGCACCTCCACCTTTACGAGCACGCCCACGGCTACCGCGACCAATTCTTCCACTGCGACGAAGACCAATACTCCCACAATTACCTTTACCCCGACCAACACCGCCACATCCACCTCCACCGGCACTCCGACGAATACCTATACCATCACCAACACTCCGACCATAACGCCGACCTCCTCAGTCCTGCTGCCGCCGCAAGGGGTCTTGGGAATCATGGATCCCACTGGAACCGGAAAATATGAAGTCCTTTGGCTGCAGGACACCGACCCGCGAATAACAAATTACGTGATTTATACTAGTTCCACCGGATCGGCGGGTTCCTATTCTGCCGCCATTACCGTTGCTAAGTCCGGGGCGAACGTACAAGCCGTTATCAATAATTTGACCACATTCAATACATATTTATATGTCGTCTCGAGAGGATCTCTGCCGGACAGCGTCCCGTCACGGGTGGTTCACGCCGTTTCCGGTACTACGTCCACAAATAGCTATATTATTTCCGCAAGCAATAGCTCGGCACCCACCTTTACTATCACCGGTGGTTCGGTAGCGGGAGCTGTCAAGCGAACTTGGTTAGTTCCACAGGTTCCCCCCTACTACTATTGGTTTTGGGGGGACGAGGGAGCACCTATGGTAAATAGTGTGACCTATGGTTATTCCGGAACGGGGACCTCTTATGTTACTCCGGCTCCGCTACCTGGCGCAGCCAACTACTCTTTGATCCTTTATACTTTTAACAGTGAAAATTGGAATATTGACGTTACCACAATTTCTTTCTCGACCCCATAGCCGGGGTCGCGTAAAAAATTGGAATTTTCCCTGCTGGAGATAGAATCCAATACAAAAACAGGGTTCTTCGGCTTAAAATGCTGGTTTCGCGCATCTGAAATTTCACTGTTGATCAAAGCCGTCCCAATCCAACTTGAGGGATAGATCATGAGCTCCAATATTTCGCGCCGTATTCTGATTGCCGTCGTAGGAGTGACACTTCTTTTAAGCGCCCAGGCTTTCGCCGTAACCTCCGCCGATTATTACCAGGCCGGGGTCCAGCTTTACAACCAACGGAATTATGCCCAGGCCATCCAATATTTCAGCGCCGCCCTCAGCCTCGATCCCAACAACGCGGGCGCCCTCCAGGGACGGGCCAACTGCAACTACACTCAAGGTCAATATCAACAAGCCCTGGACGATTATCAAAAAGTCCAGGCGATTAACCCTACTCCCCAACTGTCCCAGTTTATCCAGGCCCTGCAAGCGAAGGTGGGCGCGGCGGCCCCCGCTAGCCCGGGACTTCCCGGCGCCACGACAACCGGTTCCTTTGACCAGGGAGTGGCCCTTTACCAGCAAAAACAATACGCGGCGGCCATCCCAATGTTCCAGCAAGCGACAAGGGATAACCCGAATGACTCGAAGGCTTATTATTACTTGGGCGTGACCCAGATGATGACGGGGGACATGAGGGACGCGGCCCTCAACCTGACCCTCTCGGACAAAAAGCAGCCCAACCCCTCGATTGAGGCATATGTCACCCAACTACGGGCCCGTTTGACCCCCGAGGACCAGCAATGGGTGGATGGACAAGTCTCCGCTTCCATGACTGCCAGCGGAGCAGCGGTTTCTAGTGGCACCTCCGGCAAATCCAAGAGTTTAGGGTTCCGCCTGGAACCAGGCATTTCCCTTTTGGACCTGGCGGATTTTAATACAAACGCCCAGACGGACACAGACGCTGTTTCCCAACTGCAATCCTCCTATCCAGATTTAAGCTTTTCCGGGTCTGTACCATCGGGTTGCGTCAATATCGCATTGGAACCCGTTCTTCGGTTGAGCCCGAACTTGGAGTTGGGAGTGCCATTGGGGTATCTGGCGGCAGGACAAGCCAACGGTAAGATAAGCAACAAATCCGGTGAGTTCATCAGCGATTCCTATGACATCAGTGCTTTTGAGGCTGGGGTCAATTTGCGGTATCTTATTGGAACAGGCTCCATCCAACCATTCGTCGCCGCCGGTGCCCTGGTGGCGCCTATTAATATCAACTACAGCGCCTCGGCCAATACGACTACGGTGAATTATTTCGCGAACGCGAATCCTGTGACCTATTCCGCGAGCGGGAATTTCACGGGGATGGCGATTGGGGGACAGATTCAAGGCGGGGTGGACTGGCACTTGGGGGATACTTTCACCGTTTCCCCCTTTGTCGGTTACCAATTGGCCACCGCTAACTCGTTCCAGTCGACCATCAGCGGTTCTGGCGCGAATGGGGGCCAGACCGCCCAACTCGATGTCGTTTCTACGACTTATGGAAAAGTCATCACGCCGGTCTCGGGCGGAAACCTGATTTTGCCCACCAATTCCTCCTTGGCGGGTTCTGCGGTCCCACCGGATTCAAAACCATTAACGGTTGATTTAAGCGGTTTAAAGGCTGGCGTCCAAGTATCGGTTTTCTTTTGAGGGCTGAGGCCGGGGAAATGCTTGGCCAAATTTAAGGGGCTGGTGGTAAAATTCTCGCAGTTTTCATGGAGGGGTTAAAGTGAGATACCTGCTTCCGATTTTATTGACCTTGGGGATCGTGAATTGCGCCA
>DATKOC010000033.1:0-12360 GCA_035524855.1 bacterium | reverse complement strand
AGGGGACACGGAAGGCTCCTAAAAGAATGCCGGATCAGGCGTTTTCGAGGACAACGCCTTCGATAACATTGGCTACGTCCTCGCACTTGTCGATGGCGGTTTCCACGCTCTCGAAGATTTCCTTCCAGACCAGCACCTGGACGGCGTCCTTTTCCTGCTTGATCAGCTTGGCGATAGCCGCGTCCCGAATAGCGTCCCCGTCGTTTTCCAATTTATTGATCTCGATACAGGATTTAAGGATTTGTTTGGCGTTTTTCAGGTTCCGGAGGTTCTTGACCGCTACCTGAAGTTCAAGGGTCGCGTGATGCAAAACCTTGGCCAGTTCCATGAGGTCCGGGGGGATTTCCGTCACCCCGTAAAGCATCATGCGGCGGGCGGCCCCATCAATAAGGTCCATCACATCGTCCATGTCGGAAATGAGCTGGTGGATTTGGTCGCGGTCAATGGGGGTGACAAAGGTTTTATGGAGCATTTCCATGGTGTGATGGGTGATCTCGTCGGCGTGGTGCTCGGCGTCCTTCAGGCGCCGGACCTTCGCCGGGGCGTCCTGGAAGTGTTCGAGCATGTCCAGGAAGATTTGGGACCCTTCCACGCAAGTGGCCGCGTGCTGGTCAAAAACGTCGAAAAAGCCGAATTCCTTGGGAATTAAAAAGTCGAACATGTTTCCCCCCGGTGAGATCTTCGTTAAAACCGGGGAGAGATTGCCATAGCCCACAGGTAGCGTCAATGTTAAAAAGGCCCGCAATTTATTGCGGATAACGAAAAGCCCCGGAGTTCCGGGTTTTGGGTCTGGGCAATGTTTGGGAAAGCGAACGAAACGGGGACCTATCCCCGCCGGTGACGGATATCCTTGCCCTGCACCATATAGATGACATCCTCCGCCACGTTGGTGGCGTGATCGGCCACCCGCTCCAGGTAGCGGGAAACAAGGATGAGGTCGAGGGCCCGCTTGATATTGGCCCTGTCCTCCAGCATGTAGCTGATGAGTTCCCGGATGATTTGGTCGTTCAAATTATCCACCTCATCATCCCGCTCACAGACTTTCTTGGCCATCACGGGGTCCTTGTTGACCAAAGAATCCAGGGAAACTTTCACCATTTCCTGGGCGATTTTGGACATATGGGGGATGTCGATGAAGGGCTTCAAGGGGGCAACCTCATTTAATGTCAAAGCCCTCTCGGCGATGTTGACGGCCAAATCTCCCATGCGCTCGAGGTCCGAGTTGATCTTCATGGCGCTGGTGATGAAGCGCATGTCGCTGGCCATGGGCTGGTGCAGGGCTAGCAGGCGGTGGCACATTTCGTCCACCTCGATTTCCAGGTCGTTCACGTCCCTGTCGGATTGGATGACCTGCCGGGCCAGCTTGGAGTCCCGGTCCACCAGGGACTTCATGGCCAGGCGGATGGCCTCCTCCACCTTGCTGCCCATGAGCAGGATTTTTTCCTTCAAACCCGACAATTCCTCGTCAAAAGAGATTTGCATTCTTTTTCCTTCCATCCGTTTCGATTCGACACCGGCCATGTTGTTTCGGCCGCCACTCACCCGAATCGGCCGGTGATGTAGTCTTCCGTCAATTTGTTGCTGGGATTGGTGAACACCTTCTCGGTGGCGTCATGCTCGATCAGCTTGCCATTTAACATAAAGGCGGTTTTTTGCGATACCCGCGCGGCTTGTTGCATATTGTGGGTAACGATGATGATGGTGTAATTTTGCCGCAGTTCGTGTATCAATTCCTCGACCTTGGAAGTTGAGATAGGGTCCAGGGCTGAGCAGGGTTCGTCCATCAAAAGCACTTCCAGCTCCACCGCCAGCGCCCGCGCGATGCAGAGCCGCTGCTGTTGCCCGCCGGACAAGGCCGCGCCAGCCTTTTGAAGACTGTCCTTCACTTCTTCCCACAAGGCGGCTTTCCGGAGGCTCTTCTCCACCACTTCATCGAGGGTTTTCTTGTCCCGAACACCGTTTAAGCGCAGGCCCACGACGACGTTGTCGTAAATGGAGAGGGTCGGAAAAGGCGTCGGTTTCTGGAAAACCATTCCCACCCGCCGGCGCACCACCACAGGGTCCATTTTAGGTGAAAAAATACTCTCCGAGCCCAGGAGGATATCGCCGGTAAACTTGGCGGAGGCCACCGTCTCGTGCATGCGGTTGAAGCAGCGAATTAAGGTGGACTTGCCGCATCCCGAGGGGCCGATGATCGCCGTGACTTCTTTTTCACGGATATCCATGTTAACGGAGAAAAGTGCCTGTTTCTCTCCGAACCAGGCGCACACATCATCCGCCTTCATTTTTACGGCCTTGTTTTCCGTGCCCGGTTCCTGGTGCGCCACTTCGATTTTCCGGGTCTCGCCTTTGCCGGTTTTGGGTTCCACTTTTTTCCTCGCTTGTTTATCCTTTTCCGCCACTTCGTCGATCATGACATCCATCCTCCGCTCCCTCTAACCCCTCGCTAGCAGCCCCTCACCGGAGCATTTCCCTTGGGTTTTTAAAGAATAATTTCGCCGTTCCATTGATCGCCAGGACAAGAATCAGCAGCACAAGAGCCCCGGTCCAAGCCTGGTCCTGCCAATCCTTGAAGGGTGAGATGGCGTAGGTAAAGACCTGGACCGTCAGGGAGGCGGTGGGTTCGTTGACCCCCTTGGGCCAGAATTGGTTGTTGAAGGCCGTGAACAGCAGGGGCGCGGTCTCCCCGGCGATTCGGGCGATGGAAAGTAGGACTCCCGTGAGGATCCCGTTTTTGGCCGTTCGAATGACGATGCTCAAGATGGTTCTCCATTGGGAAACTCCCAGGGCCCAGGAGGCTTCCCGGATGGAATGGGGCACCATCTTCACCAATTCCTCCGTCGTACGAGTGGTGATGGGAATCATCATAAACCCTAAAGCCACGCCCCCGGCCAGGGCGGAAAAATTATGCATGGGCTTCACGATCAGGGTATAGGCAACGATTCCCGTAACGATGGAAGGCACCCCCGATAGGACGTCGGCGGTGAAACGAACCGACCAGGCGAACTTGTTCTTCTTGCCGTATTCCGAGAGGTAGATCCCCGCGAGTATCCCGATGGGCAGGCCTACGCAGGATGCCACCAATACGAGTGTCACCGTTCCCAGTATGGCGTTGGCCATTCCTCCTCCCGCCACGCCCACCGGGGTGGGAAGGCTCGTGAGAAAGGTCCAGTCCAATCGGTGAAAACCCTGGAATAGGACGTAAGCCAGGAGACTAACGAGTGGAATGGCGGCAAAAAGAGCCGCCAGCCCGCAAAGGACGACCATGGTGCGGTCTAAGAGGCGCCGGTAGGTTTGGTAGTCGGGCATAACGTTATCCTATCGTTGGAATTTCGAGGTCGTGGCCCAAACCAGCAGGTGCGCCACGATGTTGAGAACCAGCGTGATGGTCATGAGTAAAAGACCGATTTCGGCCAAGGCGGAGATATGGATGTCGCCTACCGCCTCGGAAAACTCGTTGGCGATGACGCTCGCCATACTGTGGGAGGGATCGAGGAGGTTCCCCGACACCTCGGGTTTGTTTCCAATTACCATGGTGACTGCCATGGTTTCGCCCAGCGCCCGGCCCAAGGCCAGCATGACCGCGCCTAAAATGCCGACCTTCGAGGGCTTCATGACGGCCAGTTGAATCGTTTCCCAGCTCGTGGCCCCGAGGGCCTTGGCCGACTCACGATAGGAATTAGGAACCGCCTCAAAGACTTCCCTGCTGATGGCCGTAATGGTGGGCAGGATCATGATGGAGAGGATGACGCCAGCCGTGAAAAGGGAGAGCCCCGTTGAGGGTCCCTTGAAAATCGGAAGTCCACTTTTAATCAGGATCGGATCCACGTGGACCCGCATGAAGGGGGCCAAAAGGAATATTCCCCAAAGGCCATAAACGACACTGGGGATGGCGGCAAGGGTTTCCACCAGGAAGGCCACAGGTTCACGCATTTTCTTTGGCGCCAATTCCGTTAAAAAAAGCGAGATGCCTAGTCCGAAGGGCGTGGCGATTAACAAGGCCAGGAAGGAGGAAACAATCGTTCCATATACGAAAGGAACCGACCCAAACATTTCCCGGACCGGGTCCCAATCACCCGTATTTAAAAAACTCCACCCCATTTTTTGGATACAAGGAATCGAAGCTCGCCACAATGTAAAAGCAGTAAGACCGGCGAGAAATAGGATCAGGAAGGCGAAAAGAGCCGTTATTTTCTTGAAAAGACGGTCCCCGAAACCGGCCTGGGTTAACCTTAAAAACAGCGGGAGAGCCTTTTCGGCTCTCCCGCTGTTGCTCACTTCCAAAGGCAGACTCAATGGTAACTCTTTTCTAATTAGTACTTGATCATTTCGATTTTTTTCTCGACTTTGCTCACGAGCGATTCTGGAAGCGGGGCGTAGTACAGATCTTTCGCCATTCCTTCCCCTTCGGAAAGGTACCAATGCAGGAAATCCGTGACGGTCTTTCCGGTATCGGAATTATAGCTGGGATGGACCAAAAGCCACGTAAACCCACAGATGGGATAAGCGTCGGCGCCCGCCGCGTTGGTAATCATTACCCGAAAATCACTGGGCATCGTCTTTAAGGCCCCTGCGGCAGCCGCAGTGGTGGACGCAATCGTCGGTTCCACGTAATGGCCGGACTTGTTTTTCATCGTGGCATAAGGCAGTTTGTTTTTGATGGCATAGGCCAATTCCACATAACCGATGGTTCCCGGCACTTGGGAAATCAATCCGGCCACACCCTCATTACCCTTGCCGCCTACCCCAACCGGCCACTTCACGGAAGTCGCGAAACCCACGCTGGAAGCCCACTTGGAACTCACCTTGGTGAGGTAGTTGGTGAAGATGTTGGTGGTGCCACTGCCGTCCGAGCGGTGCGCCACGGTGATATTCAGGTCGGGCAAGTTCACGCCCGGGTTCAAGTCAGCGATCTCCGGGTCGTTCCATTTTGTGACGACTCCCATGTAGATGTCCGCCAAAACCGACGAGGACAATTTCAGACCGGACTCGACCCCGGGGACGTTGTAGGCCAGGGCCACCGCGCCGGCGACGGTGGGAAAATGGATGACCCCACCCTTCACCTTGGAAATTTGTTCGTCCGTCATCGGAGCATCCGAAGCCCCGAAATCCACCGTTCCGTTCGTCAGCTGTTGAATTCCACCCCCCGAACCGATGGATTGGTAGTTAATCTGCACTCCCTTGCTTTTGTTGTACTCGTAGAACCACTTGGAGTAGATGGGATAAGGAAATGTCGCCCCAGCCCCGTTAAGGGAGGCCGCTTGGGCCATGCTTACACCCATTAGGGCCGCTCCCGCCAGGGCCCCGATCATCGTTTTTTTCATGCTTTTCATCATTTCGCTCCTCTTTTCGATTTGAATTTTAGGCTTTTGGTCATCCTCACTTGTTACAACCGGGTTAAATCAATTCTGCCGTTTTCCCTTAAATTAAAGGATTTAAGGGGAGAGAGGGGCCAACCCGCTTCCCTGAATAGCGGGTGGCCCCGGAAAGAAATCGACTACAGGTTCAGGATGCAATCCAAATAGGTAACGAGTTCGGGATTTTGGCTCGATCCACCCAAGGCGTTCGCGCTGCCGACTCCCGCGATGGCGTAATACTCGTGTTGGACGGCCCATTCGGACAATTTGAGAAGCACCCCATCCTCCGCGAGGAACGAAAGGGATCCGAACACATATTGCCGGTTGGACTCACCCGGATCGTCGTCAAGCAGGTACGGAAGGTTGCAATTCGGGTCCAGGCTGGCCACGTAAAGGGAACCCGCGAAATCCCCGGCTGATTTTGTCGCCCCGATATCCACTCCAAACAACCAGGCGTATTGGTTGGTGAAGGTGTTGGAATAGGTGCCCACCGGAAGCGCGGTAAGGTTTGTTCCATTCAAGTTGTCGGTGAAATGCCCGTACCATTTCATGGGCACATCCCCGAGCTTGTGTTTGAAATAAATCATGCCCTCGGCGATGTCCCAGTTGCGGCCCACGCCAGGCCCGTTATCAACAACACCCCCATAACTTGTCACAGGGTTCTTGCCCGCTCCCAAGACAGCCCCGATTCCGGTGGCACCGGAGGTAAGGAGCGCCCCGTTGGGGATATACTCGAAACCGGCCATCAATCCCAGACTGGTGTCCGTATCGAATTTAGCGGCGATTTCCGCCTGCACATTGTCCATGAAAATATCCATGTTCCCAAAGGTGGTGCCGGAGGCGAAAAGGTTTTGAAGCTCGAAATAGGTCGCCCGGAGGGCGAAGTCACCCTTCTTGATCTCCATCAAGGCGCCCTCGGGCTGGATATCCGGGTCCCAGGTGATGGAGGTCTTGGTCAGGGGATTCCCCATTTTGCCCACCGTGAAGGACAACACCCCATTGGAGAATGCGGGGTCCCAGGTGAGGCTGGCCGTGTCGATCAGGATGGACGGATTGGCCATGGCCGTGTCAAAGGTGTTGTTCTGGCTGAAGGGAGCCGCAGAGGAGCCAGTGGCGATGCGGAACTTGCCGGTGAAATCCCCCAGCTTCTTCGAGACTCCGAAACGGGCGCGGTAACGGCCGCGGCTCGAGTCCCCGATGGTGACTCCCGTCTGGCTTGCCGATTGGCAAATAAAGGCATACCTGACCCGCACATCCCCCGAAAAATTCAGATGCAATTTTTTGTCAATGTCGTTCATATGGGATGTCATGCTCCCCATGGCCGAATTGACGTCATCCATCGAGGTGCCTGTATCTTCAGCCGCCCCTTCGTCCGACTTGGCAGCGAAAGCCGGCGTGCCCAGGGCCACTGACAGCGTTCCGGCCGCCAAAAGCGCCAACAACCAAAACCGTTTCATAATCTCTCCTTGAGTTTAAATTTTTCCCCGAAATCGGGTTCTTCGTTTTACGGATAGGCGTGGAAAGGTGTCGAAGAAAACTTGAGGGCCGCTTCGGAAAAACAACGGGGTGGAATTTAACGGCTCGCCCCCCCTCTCAAGTTTCGGCCAGGTTAAATCCAGGTAAACTTTCCCCAAGCTGGTACATAAGTCGGGGAAACTCACCAAAACAAACTGAGCGGCCTTTTCCGGATGATCCACTGGTCCAATAGATCCAAGGATTCCGACTGCTCTTTTCCCCTTAAGAATTTTTTCAACCAGCGGAAGGTTTGGGTTCCACCTTTCGTCTTTTGGCCTATTGCCTCACGGCTTGGATGATGGGAATTTTTCCGCTTTTTCAACGTCACTTTCGTTTTTCTCAAAGTTCACTCCCTCAAAAAAAGGCCGGCAATATCCGCAATGCCCCTTGCGCGCAGGCCGTGCCCAGAAATATTCCCGCCAGCACATCCGTCGGATAGTGAACCCCGAGGTAAATCCTGGAAAAACCCACAAGGAAGGCCCAGAGATAAACCAGCGGGGCAAAAAGGGGAAAAACGGAGGAAATCAAGCAAGCCACGAGGAAAGCCGCTGCGGTGTGGCCAGAGGGAAAGCTGAATTCATCCGGCGGGGCGATGAGCTGGTAAACCCCGGACAATTTCCGGAAGGGCCTTGGACGCCGAAAATTCTTTTTAATGAGGTAATAAAGGCTCAACTCCACCGCAAAGGCCAGAATTCCGGCGAGGAGCATGGGGTTGGCGGAGGGCTCTATCATCGCCAAAATCAACCCGATAAGGGCACAGGAATAACTGTCAGCGCTCCTGGAAATCCAAAAAAAGAATTTTCTCCAGGCCTTGCGGTGGACGTCGCCAAATATCTTTCCAAACAGCCTCGTATCCCATTGGGTAACTTGATGAATAAAATATTGAACCATGGCTTTTCCACCTTTTCTTTTTCGGGAGGCTCAAGGTAGGAAAAGACTGTTTCGGCCATGTAAATGGGTCATTAAGGTTTCGAAAACCTTTTTAGAAAAATACTCAATATCTATGGTTTTTTGCTGCCGGTTAAGACTTGAGGATTTCCCGCACCCGGGCCTCAAAGGAAATAAATCATTTTTCCCTTGGATTTTTCCATGCGAATTACATTTCGAGAAGACCTGCCACTTCCGACACTATTTTTTCCGGGTCGGCCGGTTTTGACAAAAACCGGACCTTTGGTAGTGGGGAAGCCTGTTCCTTCAATTCAGGGCTGATCTTGCCTGAGAAAATCAGCACCGGTTTCTTCGAGAGAAGCGGGCTGCTTTTCAAATGATTAAGAAAAGTGAATCCGTCCATTCCGGGCATTTCCAGGTCCGTCACGATCAAATCAACCTTCTTTTGCGACATTTCCGAAAGGGCCTGTTTCCCCTCTTCCGCTTCCCGGACCACGTCCAGCGGGAAAGCTTTTTCCAGGGCCCGGCGGATGATTCCCCTTAGGGTTGGCGAGTCCTCGATAACGAGGATCTGCCTGGGGCTTTTAACGCGCCTAACAAGCACTTTATCGTCCAAGGGTGGCATGCTCCTTTCGGAAAGGAGCCGGGAAACCTGATGGATGAATTCTTGACGGTTCTGCTTGTCGACAAAAGCGTGCGAAGCCCGCGTGGGGGTCCGGGATTCGTTTGATCCTTCAAGCCCGCAAAAGATCACCGGCAGTGAGCTCCTTTTTAGTTTTTCATGGAAAAGCGAAGCGTCTTCCACCCCAGCAAGGGGCCAGTCCGTCACTACTAAATGGGGCTCCTCACTTTCCATCAACTCCAGAGCTTCCCTGGGAGACGCGGCTTTCAACACCACCAAGTCCAGCAAGGCCAGGCGCAGAGCTGATTTATCGCGAGACCGCTGGTCGGGGTCCACCAGGAGTATCTTCTTCAATGTGTCAACGGGTTCATCCACGGGCTCACTCCGCCATAGCCAGGACTTTTTCTATGACTTCCTGGAGCACCAGCGCCTGAAAGGGTTTGCGGATGAATTCTTTAACCCCCTTTTGGGCAAGGGAATGCAGGACGGCCTGGTCGCCTTCCGAGCTTATCACCACGACGGGAAGGACCGAGAGCATAGGATCGGCGGCCATTTGCTCAATCATTTCCACCCCTGTCATGTCCGGCATGTTCAAATCCGCCAGGACCAGGTCCATCCAATTGGCTTTCATTTGCTCCAATCCCTCTTTGCCGTTCGAGGCTTCCCAAATTTCCCCCAGGGGAATTTGGGTGGCCTGCAGGGTGCGTTTGATGAAACCCCTCATGGTGGCTGAATCGTCTACGATCAAGATGCTGATTGACATCGGTTCTCCTTGGGAATGGTTCTTTCAACTCCGACTCGGGGTTAGTTGGCCGCGACCTTTTCCAATTCCTGGGGCGACATCAAAACCTTGGAGGCCGCCGCGCGGGATTTTCGCCTCCCGAACCAACCGGCCCAGGAAGAGCGTGGAGCTGGGGCCGGCTTAGGACTTGCGGCTAAGGCGGCTTTCAATTCCCCCGAAACTCCCGGTGACTCCAACCCCTTACCGCCTTCCACGATCGTCACCAATTGGGTCACCACGCCTTTCAGGCCGGAGGCTTGACGCGCCATATCCTCGCTGGCGTCCGCAGTTTGTTTGGCGTTGGCGTTGTTGTCTTGAGCCACTATCTCCAGCTTATCCATCATGCCGCCGATTTCCTGGATGGACTTGGACTGCTCCTGGCTGGAAGCCTGAATGTCGGTCAGGAACGCCGCCACCTTTTGGGTGTTTTCCATCATTTCCCGCAAGGCCTTTCCCGCCGACTCGGCCACCGTCATGCCGGCGGAAGCCTGGTGGGTGTTATCCTCGATGAGTTGGGCCGTCTCTTTCGCAGCTTGAGCGCTCCTCTGGGCGAGCCCCCGGACCTCTTCCGCCACGACGGCAAACCCCTTGCCATGCTCACCCGCCCGGGCCGCTTCAACGGAGGCGTTCAACGAGAGAATGTTGGTCTGTTGGGCTATTTCCTCGATGGACTTCACAATTTTGTAAACCTTTCCCGCGCTTTCGTTGACGGACTTCATGGCGTAGAGGGTGTCCTGCATGGACCTGTTCGATAGGGCCATGGTGTCCAGGGTGTGTTCCATCAAATGGTTGGCCTGGACGGCGCCCTCGGCGTTCTTGACCGTCCGTGAAGCCATGTCGGAAAGGGCCACGCTGGTTTGTAGAAGGTTGTTCGTGGAATCGGTCGCGCCTTTGGCCTGCCGGGAACTGGCCCGGGCCACCTTTTCCGACACGTTATGGACCTGGTCGGCGCTTCCGACCAGTTGGGCCGCAATGGCCTGGAACCGGCGGCTGATGCCAAGGGAGAGGAAGAGGCTCAATCCCATCCCCAGGACCAAGCTGACCGCCCCAAGGAAAAGCATAAAATAATAAGCCCTTTGATAGTCCTTCTGGGCCTGGACAACAATCATCTGGGATCTCTTCCATTTTAAGTCGATCAGTTTATTCATCTGCTCGGCGATGGGATTGACAACAGCGTAAAGGTTGCTGGTGGATAAAATTTCCAAAGTCTTGGAATCTTTTTGCTCGTAGCACTGTCTCAATTGCATCAGGAAATATTTGTTATCGTTCAAAGTGGCGTTCACCACAGCTACCGGTATTTTCTCCTCTTCGCTGATATCCTTCCGGTCCAAGTAGGCTTTCCAATTGTCCTCGGCCTCTCGGATGGAATGTTCCAACTGATCCCGGCCTAATTCCCAACCCTGGCCCGAACGGGTGTACATGACCGCTCCCGTAATTCCCACCGCGTAGGCGTCGGAGACTTTTTTTAGGTTATTCAAGGGAGCGCTGCTGGCGTAGACCCGCTGGAGGTTTTCCGACATATTACTGGCCACTTCCAATCCAACTACCGCCTCTACCACGAGGGCCACCGCCAGGACGACCACGGCCAGGAACAACTTGCCTTTCAGGCTCAGCTTTTCAAACATGCTTCCCTCCTGAAAATAATTTTATTTCGGCTGTCCCGGACCGATCGCTCGTGGGACTTGATCTCTGATTAGCCTTTCAATGTCCAGCCAAGGGAATTTGACGCCCTCCCCCACCCAGCCTTTTAAATAAGGGAAATCAGCTTCTCCGGGACCCCTTTCCGCTGGAAGGGTCTCTATAGCCTGGACCTTTACAAATCCCACAACCTTTTCCACGGCGAAACCCGCCAAGAATTCCGGGGTGGTCCCGTACAAATTAACCGTGATAAATTCTCCACAGTTACCATCGGCCGAAACCCCCAACAACCCGGCAATGTCCAGTACCGGAATAATTTTGCCGTGCAGTTGGGTAATGCCGATCAGATGGCCCTCATTGCGGGGAACCCCGGTGAAGGAAATCATGCCCGCCGCTTCCCAGAGAAAACGCGCCTCAAAGCCAAAGGATTTCCCGCCCAACGTGAAGACCAGGTACCGTCCGGGCAAGGTTAGGATTTCCGCCGTCATGCCGCGCCCTCTCCAGCGCGGGCGGTTACGGGAAATTCTCCCGACTGAACCACCCGGGACAATTCGCGGACCAGGGAGGGAATATCCAAAACTAGGGCCACACGGCCATCGCCTAGGATAGCCCCGCCGTTCACCCAGCGCAGGTTCGACATCAGGGGGTTCAACCTTTTAAGGACTATTTCCCTTTTACCTAAAATCTCGTCCACGAGGATGAAAAGGTGGTCCTTGTCCCCTTCCAACTGGATTCCAACTGGGTTTCCAGAGCCGTTTCCCGCGACCCCGAACCATTCCGCCAGGTCAATCCGGACAGCGGTCTCCGATGGAAGATGCGCTCCCCCGCCACCGCCACTTGCCAAGAGGGAAAACCTTTGGATCTGGGTGAGTGGAATCAAGTAAAGCCCTCCCCCAACACGGATCAAGAGGCCCTCCAACAGCGCCAGGGTTAGAGGAACGCGGAGGATAAATAGACAGCCTTCGCCGGGCACCGTGGCCATTTCCACCGTGCCCTTCAAGGTCTGCAAGCGGCGCCGAACAAGGTCCAACCCGATCCCCCGGCCCGAAATGTTAGACACCTTGTCTGACGTGGAAAAACCCGGCCGGAATATCATCTCCTGCCATTCGGCAGCCTCCAGCAATTTACCTTCTTCCAGCCAACCCAAAGCTTGGGCCTTCTTCTCGATTTTCGAAATATCCAAACCTTTTCCGTCGTCCCGGATCGAAAGGATGAATTGGCCCTCTTGTTGCCAGGCCTTGATCCAAAGCCCCCCTATATCATTTTTTCCCTTGGAAGCTCTTTCCCCGGGGTTTTCCATTCCATGGTCTATGGCGTTGCGGACTAAATGAAGCATCGGCTCCCACAATTCGTCCACCAGCCGCTTATCCAGGTAGGTACCCCCGCCTTCCAGTTCGAGCCGGACCGGCTTGCCTGTCTTCTGGGAAAGGTCCCGCACCACCCGGGCGATTCGAGCGAATAGGGGTTGAATGGGGAGCATACGAAGCGAAACTACCTGGTCCTGTAGTTTTCGCGCCAACTTCCCCATCTGGTTCAGGGGATCGGCGAGGGGCGTGTAA
>DATKOC010000032.1:0-7446 GCA_035524855.1 bacterium | reverse complement strand
CGCTCCATTGGCGAAGGTCAGGGAGCAAGCGCCGGAATTGACGGCGCTGATGTAGAGGGTATGGTTGGAACCCGTCGTGGAGGTGTCCCAAACGACGGTATCGGCCGTGGTGGCGTTGATGGTCGTGACGGTCGCCCCGGTAGTCCCCGTGATGGAGTAGGTCCTGGATCCGGTCGCGCTGATGGTGATGGTGGCCGCTCCCAAGGGGGGACCGAAAAGCAGGCCGGCCAACAAGAAGGGAAAATGGATCGGTTTCAGCGGCATTCCTCAACCTTGATTAAAATTTCAATCGATTGGGGGAGACGTTCCCAAAAAGGACCCAGCGGAAACGGCCGCAATCCGGACCCCGAAGGAGCGAAACAATTCATCCTCAAATACGTTGAAACCGCTTCAAAGGTTACTCCGGCGGTTTACCCGAAGCGCTCCCTTCCACGGCCCGGAAACAATGAGGGAATACGGCTTCCCAAGGGAAAGGCCGTTCCCCCAACCGGAAAATAGCCGCCCGGGTCAAACCAACCAATGCGCCGGAAACAAAAAAGGCGCCCCGCCTTGGAGGCGGGACGCCCATTAACGAACACCAAAAGATTTTTCCCGCCGGGGTTATTTCCCCCCGGAGGGGGTGGAGGCGTTTTTCTTTCCCTTCGCCGAACCGGACGGCCCACCCTTGGACGGCATGGGCCTTCTCACGCGGATCAGCATGAACTTGGCCATCTGGGTGGGGGTCATGATGGAACGCAAGGAGTCGGTTTTTCCCTCGCGAAGGTCGTCCATCTTTTTCTGGTCAGCGGATATGGCGTCCAAGGTTTTGCCGATCTCGGAATCGGATGCCTTGTCGTTCAGCTTTTGAACCAGCGTGTCCATGTCCAATTTCATTTGGTCCATTTGCAAGCGCTCATCCTCCCCGTTCTTATGCAGGATTTGGTTGATCTTGGACAATTGCTCGTCGGTCAAACCCAGCTTCGCCTTTAATTGGGCCGGGAGGGACGGGGGCGCCTTGCGCGCCATGGGCTTGCCCGAGGGTGGGTTTCCCTTATCAGCCGGTTTATCCGTTGTCGCCGCCGCGGCCAGGCCCGCCCAGCCCGTCAACGCGATAGCTAAAATCAAAGTCCCTGAAAGTAACTTTTTCATGCTTTTTCTCCTTGGAATGTTGGGTGGAGGGGCCCGGAAAACACCGGCTCCGTTGTTCCCTACCTCATGGGTGGGAATGATAGTGCGGGACCTCCAAAAAATGAAGTCTTTTCCCGGCTTTCAAAGGGAACCTTTTCGGGGGCCTTTTCGTCTAACTTCCGTAGTCCAAACCACTTGGAGGAGGAAGTCATGAAAAGGATTTTCACGACGATCTTGGCCTTGTTGTTCATCGGCGCGGCTAATTTCGCCCTTGCCGCCGGGAATGGAGCCCACGCTTTGAGCCCCAAACACCGGTTGAAGAAACAACACAAGCGGATTGCGCAAGGCGTTAAGGATGGGACCATCACCAAGGACGAGCACCAGCAACTGGCCAAGGAAGGCAAGGAGATCAACCAGGAGCGCAAGGCGGACCTGGCGAAGGACGGCGGAAAGCTGACCAAGGAAGACCGTCATGACTTGGAGCAAAAACTGGACGCCCGTTCCAAGGAGATCTACCAGGATAAGCACCCGAATGGGGGCGATGCCAATACCAGTTCCAACACCGGTTCCACCGGAAACGGGAACTAATCACCCTTAAACCCCGGACTTACCCCTCGGGACAAAAAAGGCGGGGCCTCAAGCCTCGCCTTTTTTTATTTCCCCTTACTCCGCGATGTATTTCCCGATGTGGACCTTGTTCGCGATCGTCCCCGCCACGTAATCCTGGGCCAATTTGGCCTTGGGGGAATCCGGGGGGGCCATCTCCAGATATTTCTTCCAGCACTCCACCGCTTTTTCCTGGTAGCCTCGATTAAGGTAGATGCCCCCTAGGGCGAAATGCACGTCGATATGGCCGGGGTCCAACTGAAACACCCTCTCATACTCCACCATGGCCTCTTCCCACCACATTTTGGCGTAATAGGCGTTGCCCAGGTGGAAATGGGCGGAAGGGTGATCGGCCCGAAGGGAAACCGCGCGGGTGCATTCTTTAATAGCGTCGTCGAAACGGCCTTCCTTAAAAAGGAGGATTCCAAGGTTGAGTTGGGCGGGGAAATAGTTGGGATCCAGTTTGACAGCTTCCCGGTAGAGTTCCTCGGCACCGGAAAAGTCATGGTCCTTATAGAGTTGGACCGCCTGTTTGTTAAGTTCAACCGGATCGGACATCACCAACCCCTAAAATCAGTTCACAGTTCACAGTCGACGGTTGACAGCCAATCGGAAAGGCCCCGGACGTACCTATGAACTGTCAGCCGTGGACTGTCGACGGCCTTAAGGAATGACCTTGTTCAATGGATATTCCACGATACCCTCGGCCCCGGCGTCCTTGAGCTTGGGGATCATGGTCCGCACGATTTTCTCGTCCACCACCGTGTCCACGTCCACCCAATCCTTGTCCTGCAGGTCCGCCACCGTGGGGGAATTGAGGGCGGGCAGGACCTTGAGGACCCTATCCAGGTCCTTGCGGCGGACATTCATCTTGAGCCCCACCTTTTCCTCGGCGGCCAGGGCCCCTTTAAGAAGAAGGACCATGTCCTCGATCTTCTTTTTCTTCCAGGGATCTTTCCAGGCGGTCTTGTTGGCGATCACCAGCGTGTTGGATTCCATGAGGGTCTCCAGGATCACGAGGTTATTTGCCCGCAGTGAGGACCCGGATTCAGTGACCTCGATGATGGCATCGGCCAGCTCAGGCGGTTTGGCCTCGGTTGCGCCCCAGGAAAATTCCACGTGGGCCTCCACGCCGTTCTTCTTTAAATAAGCCTTGGAAACGTTGACCAATTCGGTGGCGATCTTCTTTCCCTGAAGGTCCTTCACCGACTTGATGGGGGAATTCGCGGGGGCGGCCAACACCCAGCGCACGGGCCTCAAACCCGCCTTTGCGTAGATGAGCTCGGCCACTTCCTGCACGTCCGAACCGTTCTCCATCACCCAATCCCGGCCGGTCATGCCGGCATCGAGCGTGCCATCTTCCACGTAACGGCTCATTTCCTGGGCCCGGATCAACATGGCCTTCATCTCAGGGTCGTCGATGTTGGGGAAATAGGAGCGGGATGTGGACGAGATTTTGTATCCCGCCTTCGCGAAGAGGTGAAAGGTGGATTCCTGGAGGCTTCCCTTGGGCAATCCCAGCTTCAATTGATTGGACACGTTCATTCCTTCGGTGAAATTTTGCCAAATCGCGCCTATTTACTTAGTTCCCCTATACCAAGGGCCCAGCCCCAGCAGGAGGACTATGTCATCCCCGCTTCCTTTTATACATATACCGGCCAATGCCCGATATCAAACAGGAAAATGAGGATAACAGCCCGTCCTTGGCTTTGGCAACCTTTGTTTATACCTTTAAAGGGATTTTGAACTTCGCTAGACTAACGCTTTCCAAAAAAACCGAAGGGCAGCGCCGTGGACCGTCCCGTTCATCTTTACGATTACAACCGCGAGGAACTTACCCGCCTTCTCACCGATTGGGGCTCCCCCCGCCACACCGGCTCGCAAATTTACCAATGGCTTTATAAAAAAAGGGCCAAGGCCTTCGGGGAGATGTCCGACCTCTCCAAATCCCTTCGCGAGGACCTCTCCCTGAAGTCGGACTTCTCGAGCCTCACCCTTCATACCAAGCAGTCTTCCCAAGACGGCACGGTCAAGTACCTTTGGCGGCTCAAGGAATCCAAGGAGGAGGGCGGTTTCGTCGAGAGCGTCCTCATTCCCATGGCGCGGGACGAGGAAGGCAACCCCGGCCGCTATACCGCCTGCCTTTCCACCCAAGCCGGCTGCCGGATGAAGTGTTCCTTTTGCGCCACCGGCGTGCCCAAATTCGACCGCAACCTTTCCACAGCCGAGATCGTGGGCCAGATCCTCGGCATGGAGCAGGATTCGGGGATCACCTTCAACAATGTCGTGGTCATGGGCATGGGGGAGCCCCTGGACAACTACGAGAACACCGAAAAGGCCATGCGGCTCTTGAACGACCCGGAAGGGCTCAACCTGGGCCGGCGCCGCATCACGGTGTCCACCTCCGGGGTCATCGACACCCTGGCCCGCTTCATCCAGGACGATTGGCCGGTCTCCCTCGCCGTTTCCCTCCACAGCGCCGACCCGGAAATCCGGAGCCGCCTGATGCCCATCAACCGTTCCAACCCGCTGGACAAGCTCAAGAAAGTCATGAGGGATTTCACCCGGAAACGCCGCCTGCCCGTGACCCTGGAATATATCCTTTTAAAGGACGTCAATGACCGCCCCGAGGACGCCCAAAAGCTCGCCCATTACTGCAAGGATTTGCTGTGCAAGGTCAACCTGATCCGCTATAACCCGGTGCCGACCCTGCCGTTCGACACCCCTTCCGAGGAAAGGGTGGACGCTTTCCGGGATGACCTGAAAGCCAGGGGTATGCGGGTGTTCCTCCGGGAGCGCAAGGGGGTGGATATCGCCGCCGCCTGTGGCCAACTGGGATTCGAGAACAAGCTAGGAACGAGACATTGATCTTCTTCGAGACCCCGCCCACGAGCAGGGAAAGGCAGTTGATCCGCCGCGCCTTGGGAATCCTGGGCGTTTTCACTTTCATCATGGCGGCCACGGGCCTCGCCTCCATGCTCTTTACCCAGCGCCACCAGCCCATGATCGTGCCCAAGATCGTGGGGATGGACCAGGCCCAGGCGGAAAGGGCCCTCGCCTCCCGCAACCTCCAAATAAAAGTTTCCCGGTCGGCCTATGACGAGCATGTCCCCGTGGGTTTGGTCAGCGAGCAGTTCCCTAAGGCCAACAATTACCTCAAACGGGGCCAGGTCGTGGAGGTGGTCTTGAGCAAAGGCAACCCCAGGGTGAAGGTGCCGCCGGTCGTCCACATGTCGCTTCCACAGGCCCAAATGTCCCTGGCGGGGGCCCATTTGAGGATCGGAAGGGAGTCCCTCATCAACTCGGCCACGGACCCCAAGGACACCGTCATCGCCCAGGTGCCCGACGCGGACGAGGTGGTGGATTCCTACACCGAAGTGGATCTGCTGGTCTCGGCGGGAACGACGGACCCCTCCTTCGTCATGCCGGAATTGAGGAACCAGCCATTGGAAAAAGCCTTCAAGGCCCTGCGGCCGGCGGGAATCACCATCGAGAAGATCAAGAGCGAGGTCCATGACGACCTGGACTCGGAAACGGTTTTGTCGCAATCCCCTCCCGCCGGAAGCCGGATTCAAAAGAAGGACAGCGTCTCATTCGTGGTTTCCGCCAAGACTTCCGACGCCGCGCTCAAGGCCCGCTACGCCAAAATCGTATTCGACATGCCGGAGGGCAACCCCCGCCGCCTCCAAATTGACGTCTTGGACAGCACCGGTACGCGGACGATTTATAACAAGATGGAAACACCCAAGGACCACGTCGAACTGGGCGTATCCGTCACCGGGAAAGCCTCCGCCCAGGTTTACCTCAACCAGGAATTCCTTAAGGAAATACCCATCGAATAGCTTTTCGCGACTCGCCATCGGTCTTTGGTAATCCCCCTCTTTTGTGATAACCTTTCCCCTCCAAGCGGCTTATATGTAGGTTCTAATTTCTTTACACTCGACGGAATGAACCCTTGAACAAATTTCACTTCCAATTCCCACGATTCTTTTTATTGATCTTTCCTTTGCTTTTGGCCCTTGGCACCCAAGCCTTCGCAAAGCAACAGTTATACGGCCACATTCCCCGCGCCGTGACCACCTCGCCCAAGATTGGATCCCTACCGGACAATACCCTGGTCCATTTCTCCCTCGACCTCCCCTGGCGGGACCCCGAGGGTTTGGATGTCTTACTCCGGGAACTCTACGATCCGCACAACCCCCTCTACCGGAAATTCCTCTCCCCCGATCAATTCACCATGCGTTTCGGCCCCACTCAAGCCGATTACCAGGCGGTTATCGCTTTCGCCAAGGCCAATGGCCTGCAAGTCGAGTCCACCTACCCCAACCGGCTGATGGTGGATGTGGCGGGAACCGTGGCGGATATCCGGCGGGTTCTTCACGTGAATCTTCATCAATATAGCCATCCGGAGGGAGGCACCTTTTACGCCCCCGACGCGGAACCTTCCTTGGATTTGGATATTCCCCTTCAACACGTTACGGGGCTGGACAACTTCGCGCGGCCCAAGATGAAACTCCATAAGTTTCCCCAAAAAACGGGCGGGCTATCCTCAAACCTGGTACAAAAAGTCGGATCCAAGCCGGTCAGCGGCGTCGGTCTTTATATTGGGAAGGATTTCCGGGATGCCTATGTCCCGGACGTTCCCGCCAGCATTAAAGGGGCCGGCCAAACGGTCGCTCTCATTGAGTTTGACGGGTTTTACGCCCCGGACACGGCGGCTTACGAGACCGCCGCGACCATTACCGCGCCTGTCCCTATTACCGTGCTCGTAAACGGTTTTAACGGCACTCCCGTCAATGCCGGAGACACTGATGAGGTCTCCCTGGATATCGAAATGGTCATCTCGATGGCCCCCGACGCCCAGGTGGAGGTCCTCGAGGTTAATCCCAACGCGAACGCCGATACTTCATTTAACGGCATGCTCCAAAAACTCGTCCAATCCCCACTTTGCGGGCAAATCAGCTGTTCCTGGGGCGGGTTCGGCAACAACACCTCCAAGAGCTTGCTGAATCAATTAGCGGCCCAGGGCCAAGCTTACTTGGAAGCATCGGGAGATAACGGCGCCTTTGTCGCCGGTTCTCCCGTTTCTAACGTCGCGGACGACCCGAGCCTAACCTTGAGCGATTACGAAACGCTGGTAGGTGGAACGATATTAACCACAAACCCACCCACAACCCCCACTCCAGGCTCACCCATTACTTATGTTTCGGAAACAACTTGGAATGACCATGTCGGAGCCAGCGGAGGAGGGATCGCCTCCTGGCCTACGCCTGTGCACCCCAGTTTTACACCGATGCCTATTCCTACATACCAAGTTCCCATTCCGATGACTTCCAATTCAGGATCCACCCTATGGCGAAACATTCCTGATGTTGCTTGCGTTGCCGCCACCATTTACCTGGTCGCTGAAAATTTGGGTTATAAAGGTCCTATTTGGGGAACGAGCGCCGCCTCTCCACTATGGGCCGCCTATTGGGCCCTCGCCAACCAAGAGGCCGCAAACATGGGAAAAGGACATATTGGCAACCCAAACCCTCCTCTTTATACCCTTGCCTTGAGCCCCACTCCTTATGCCAACGATTTTCACGACATCAACGACGGCAGCAACAATAACTGGACCTTCAACGGTCCTTACACCGTGACGGCGGGTTATGACTTGGCCACCGGGTGGGGTAGCCCGAAAGGCCAAAATTTAATTACCGATTTAGTGGCGGCCGATACCCATCCTTGCGG
>DATKOC010000031.1:0-13556 GCA_035524855.1 bacterium | reverse complement strand
TTTGTTGGACTTGAAAGGGGGATTTATTTTCGAAGAGAGCCATCGAACGCCTTTAATCGATTTTAATCGGATACATCATAACCGAAAAGCGGCCCTTAGTCCGCAGTCCACGGTCGACAGTCCAAAACAAAACTAAAATCTATTAGGAAAAGTAAAACTGCCGACGGTGGACTGTCAACTGTTGGCTGGTGTTAGCGGGGATTTTGCCGGATGAATTGGTAAAGCGCCTCGGCGGATTGTTCAACGGTCAGATCCGAATGATCCATCACGATCGAGTCGGGAGTCTTGCGCAATCCCCCAACAGCCCGGTTCATGTCCCGGTCATCCCGGGCCTTTACCTCGGCCATGACCTGTTCCAGGGTCGTTTTCGTGCCCGCCTTTTCCAAATCCCGGAGCCGCCGCTTTGCCCGCATTTCGACTGAAGCGTCCAGATAAAACTTAAATTGGGCGTCGGGAAAAACGTCGGTGGCGATATCCCGGCCTTCCAACACCGCGCCGCCGTACGGGGCGCTGTCCAGCCGGCCCATTTGCTGTTGCCGGGCCACCAAAATTTTCCGAACCGGGACGCAATTAGCGATGAAGGAGGAGGATTGGGTGACTTCTGGGGTTCGGATTTCCTTACTGACGTCTTCCCCGTTCAAGAAGACCTTATTCTCCGGCTCGCCCGGCCGAAGTTCGATCTTGGATTCCCGCGCGATTTTCTCCAGTTGCGTGTCACTTTTTAGGTCAGCTTTTCCGCGAAGTGCCGCCAGGGTAACGCTCCGGTACATCGCGCCGGTATCGATGTGAAGAAAACCCAATTTGCGGGCTAAGGTCTTGGCCACCGTGCTCTTCCCCGCGCCCGCCGGGCCGTCAATGGCGACGATCGTGACTTTAGGCATTCTTGGCCAACTTTGAGAGGCAATTTTCGAATCCCGGAAAGGACGTATCGATATTCTCGGTGTCGAGGATGGTGGTAGGTCCTTGGGCGACGAGTCCGGCGACCGCCAAGGACATGGCCACACGATGATCCCCGCCCGAGGACATGCGGCAACCCTTGAGGGGCGTAGGCCCTTTGATGACCCAACCATCGGGGCGGGGTTCGATGTTGGCGCCCATTTTTTTCAAGGTGATGGCCATCATCAGGATGCGGTCGGATTCCTTGACCTTCAAATCCTCCGCGTTCCGGACGAGGGTCGTGCCCTGGGCCTGGGTGGCGGCCACGGCGAAAACCGGGAATTCGTCAATCATCCGGGGAACCATTCCTCCCCCAACTTCAGTCGCTTTGAGGTGCGACGAAAAAACAGTGATGTCGGCGATGGGTTCCGCGCCCTTGCCCGTCTTTTTCGGCGAGACGCTGATAAGGGCTCCCATTTTTTTGAGCGCTTCCAGTATCCCGGTCCGGGTGGGGTTGATCCCCACGTTTTTTAGGAGTATCCGGGAATGCGGCACCAAAAGGCCCGCCACGATGAAAAAGGCCGCCGAGGATATGTCGCCCGGCACATGAATGGTTTGTCCGCGAAAGGGCTCAATCGGTCCTGTTACCGAGACGCTGTTTCCCTTCTTTCGGTAAGGAATCGAAAAAAAACTGAACATCCTCTCGGTGTGGTCTCGGGTGGCGGAGGGTTCCGTCACCTTGGTTTTACCGTGGGCATAAAGTCCCGCCATGAGGAGGCAACTTTTCACCTGCGCGCTGGCGATGGGAAGCGGATAGTCGATGCCTTGAAGCTTTCGAGTTTCCACTTTGAGCGGCAAATGGTTGGCTTCATCGGGGCCCGTGATGCGGGCGCCCATTTGGGTCAGCGGGGCCACCACCCGCTTCATGGGCCGGACTCTGAGGTATTTATCGCCGGTCAAGCGGCTGGTAAAGGGCTGGCCCGCCAACAAACCCAGAACAATCCTGGCGGTCGTTCCCGAATTTCCCGCGTCCAAGGTTTTGGAGGAGGGCTTCAAGGAATTCAACCCCCGACCGTGAATCGTTACCTTGTCCCCGGCTTGGGTGATCTTAACGCCGAGGTTGCGGAAAATACCGATGGTGGATCGGCAATCGGCGGAGGGGAGAAAATGACGGACACGGGTGGTTCCATAGGCCAGCGAGCCCAACATGATGGCCCGGTGGGAAATGGATTTGTCGCCCGGAACTTCGATGGCACCGTTTAGTCTTTTAGCGGGATGGACTAGCAGTTTTCTCATGACAGGCGTTCCCGGGCCGCCCGGGCTTTTTCAAAAAAGGAAACCCAGCCTCCCCTGCCGCCCTTTCTCAATTGGCCTTCCAATTGGGCGAGCTTTCGGCGATAGAGCGATAAGATGGATTTCATTTCCGTGGCGTTCAGCTTCATGATATCCGCCCACATAGCGGGACTGCCGGCCGCGATGCGGGTGAAATCCTTAAATCCTGTTCCCACCGATTGATGAAGGTTAGGACTGTTCTTGCGGCCATCATAGAGATGCATGAGGGTCGAGGCCAAAAGATGAGGCAGGTGGCTGGTCAAAGCCACGTTACGGTCATGGGTTCGGGCAGCGATGACGATTGTCATGGCGCCGACTTTTTCCCAAAATTTCCGGGCTCGGGCAATCAGTTTTGGGGGAGTGCCGGGCAGCGGGGTAATGAAAACATAGCGGTCGTGATAGAGATTCCCGTCCGCGAAAGCCGGGCCCGATTTTTCCTTGCCGGCCATGGGATGGCAAGGCACGAAGAAGCGGTTCATCCCTTTTATTTTGCCCGCCTCCCTCACGACTTCCCCTTTCACGCTGGAAACATCCATGACGAGGGCGCCGGTTTTCAACAAGGGCGCGATTTGATTTAATACGGGGCCAATGCTTCCCGAATGGGCGCAAAGAACCACCACGTCGGCCCCTTGGACGGCTTTCTCAAAAGTGGGGACAACGGGAAGAATCTTGGCCGCTTTGCGGCGGGAAGAGGCCCGGTGATTCCACCCCACCAGGGACATCCCGCCTCTTTTCTTGAACGCGAGCGCCAAGGATCCCCCCAACAGGCCGACGCCAATAATCGCCACCTTGGGCTTGCGGGGTTTCATGATGGATTAATCCCTCCCGCCACCAGGATTTCCTGGAAAACTTCAAGGAAGTGATCCGTCTCTTCTTCGGTGCCGGTCGTGATCCGCAGGGCTTGCCCCATCGGGCGGACAATGATTCCCTTCTTGAGGAGCTGTTCATAGAGGTTTTGCGCGTTCGGCGCCTCGAAATAGACAAAGTTGGCTTGGGTCAGGGCGGGATTCAATCCCAACCGCTTCAAAGCCCCGAAAAGTTTTTGGCGCGTCACTCTGTTCAAGTCGACGACCTTCCTCACGTGGCCCAAGTCACCGAGGGCCGCCTCGGCCGCCACCATGGCCAAGCCGTTCACATTGAAAGGCTCGCGGATTTTTTGGAATACCTCAACCACCTCCGGATGGGCGACACCGTAACCCACTCGGAGGCCCGCCAAACCGAAAGCCTTGGAAAAGGTGCGCAAAATGACGAGGTTCGGGTAGCGGGGCAGGAGTTTCAAGGATTCAAAATAGTTGGGGTCATCCACGTACTCGTAATAAGCCTCATCGAGGACCACCAGGATGTGCGGGGGACAAGCTTGTAAAAAGGCCTCGACTTCGGAAAGCGGAATCATCGTTCCCGTCGGGTTGTTGGGGTTGGCGATGAAAACCGCCTTGGTCTTGTGGTTGATGGCCCGCTCAAAAAGCTTCAGGTCGTGGCGAAAATCCCTCAAGGGTTGCGGGCGTGGAACGGCCTCACACAAGAGCGCTGTGGAGGAATACACAAAGAATCCGGGTTCAGCGCTGATCACCTCATCGCCGGGATTCAAGACCATTTGACCCAGGCGCACGATCAATTCGTTCGATCCATGGCCTAATAACAATTGATTGGCTTGCACGCCCAAATGCTTCGCCAAAGCGTGGCTCAGGTTATAAGCGCCGCCATCGGGGTAACGGTGGATCTTCGGCAGGGCCTTTTCCAAAGCCTGGACCACCTTGGGGGAGGGTCCAAGGGGGTTCTCGTTGGAGGCGATCTTCGAGGCGTTCTTGATCCCCAATTCCCTCTCCAAATCCTCAATGGGTTTGCCGGGGACATAGGGCTTGATTTCGAGTAAATTTTTTCGGAAGGCTACTGGGAAAGCCATTTATTAACCTCTGATGAACCGCCGATGGTGTTTTGATAGCTGTCAGCTGCCAACTGTCGACTGTGAACTGGTTCTCAGTTTTCGCTACGCGGGTAGGAGCCGAGCACTTTGACGGTCAAGGAAGCCTTCTCGATTTCCCTCAGCACCTTCTGCGTCTTGGGATCATCCACATGCCCGAGGAAGTCGATAAAGAAGTAATAATCCCACGCCTTTTTCCGGGAAGGGCGGGACTCAATGCTGGTCAGGTTGATTCCCTGCTTCTCGAAGGGGTAGAGCAGCGAGAAAAGGGCTCCCACCTTGTCCTTGATGGAAACCATGATGGAGGTCTTGTCATCCCCTGTTTTTTCCGAGCCGGATTTGCCGATCACCAAGAAGCGGGTGTAGTTGTCCTGCATGTCCTCAATGCGTTTGGCGATGGGTTTCAACTTGTACAACTTGGCCGCGAGGTCCGGCGCGATAGCGGCCGCCGAACTCTCCGTGGCGGCCACTTGGGCGGCGCGGGCGGTACTGGCGCTTTCCACGATCGCCACGTTGGGCAAATTGGCCTCCAGCCAAACCCGGCATTGGCCCAGGGCCTGGGGGTGGCTATAAACTTTTTTCACCTTGTCCAATTCGCCGCTTTTGGACATGAGCGTGTAGGTAATGGGCATGAATATCTCGGAGCATATCCTTAGGTCCGATTCCACGAAAAGATCGAGGGTGTGGTTGATCGTCCCTTCGGTGGAATTCTCGATGGGAACCACGCCGTACTGGGCGCGCCCCCGTTCCACTTCGAGGAACACGTCCTTCAGGGTCGCTCCCGCGACATAGGAGGAGGAACTTCCAAATTTCTGGAGGGCCGCGATATGGGTGTTGGTTCCCAACTGTCCGAAATAGGCGATCTTGAGCTTGGACTCCAGCGCCAAGGACCCTGACATGATCTCGCAAAAGATAGCGGTCAGGGTTTCAGTTGGAAATGGCCCCTGGTTCAACTTGGCGATCCGGCGGTAAACTTCCATTTCCCGGTGCGGGGCGTAGAAATGGGCTTGGTCCTTGGCCTTGACATCCCGGATTTTCAGGACTTTCTTGGCCCTTTCGTTTAAAAGACGGATCAATTGAGCGTCGATGGCATCAATGGCGTCACGGAATTGTTGGAGTTGGTTTTTTGAGGTTTTCACGGTTGAATCCATGGATTTTCAGTAAAATAACCTGGAAGCCGTGATTATATTATATTTTGACGGAATCAAGGCAAGTTTATGAAAACCCCCGCGAATTTACGCCCATTTCCGCTCCGGTTAATTGGAATCCTTTCCATTCTCTCTTTCACCATCGGATTCGGCGTTTCATTCCAGTCGGACAGTTCGCGAGCCCAAGAATTGGGTCAATTGGCCTGGAACCATTTGCTTTACGCCATCGAACTCAAAGATGACATGGCGATGATTGACTGGGCTAAAAGTTTGGAAAAATCGGAAAATTGTTTAGCCTTCCGGGCGAGTCATAATTCCAAAACCTTGGCCGAGGGGGGAAATCAGGACTTCATCAACAAAGTTGACTTGACCTTGCCCTTTGCTTTTCCAAATCATTTTTATGCCGTATTTGTTTCCAACAAACCTTCCACTAATACCGTCACACTCCTATTGGTCTATCGCGCCAATCCGGGCCCAGTGGCCTGGGGAGTTCTTGCTTTAGTCATCAGTTTTATAAGTGGCGCCTTCTCGGCTTGGGCTCTAGCCCGACAACCTCTTCCCCGAGGTGTTAACCCGGATTCGGCTTCAATCGGTCAGGTTCAAATTTCCAAACCCATCCCTCCTGAAGCGACTTATTCCAAAACCGTAAAACCCGACCAGGCCTACCTGTTTTTAGACAAACAATTTGTCATTCGCCAAGCCCATCCCAAGGCGGCTGAATTTTTCGGAAAAAAAACCGATGATTTGCTCAACGGCCACCTCTTCGACCTGGCACCCGATCCACAATTGATGAAAGCCATCGAAGAGGGACTGGAAATTAAGAACTTAAAACCCTTCCATCTAAATCCCAATCTGAGTGTCACACTCCAGCCGGATCCCAACGGCACCCTGTTGGTGTTGAATAAGTTCGATTAACCGGGAAGCCCCAAAAACATTGAATTTGTTGACTTTTTGAGACGAAAACCATAGACTGGCTGAAATTAAAGGACTTTGAACCGATTTTTCCAGGCCGTTTTTCAAGCATTTCCATGCTCGAGACCTACAACTGAAAGCACCCCAGGAACGGAAGATTGCGCGAAACCCTTAAAAGCCTATCCATCTTCTCCGCGATGCTATTGTTGCTCTTGCTGATTTCCTCGGGATGCGACGTCAACATTCCTGGTTGCGGCAAGCGTTCACTTCCCTTTTTCAAGCCCATTCCAACGCCGACCCCTATCCCCGTTCCAGTTCTTAACACCCCAACAGCAGCTCCTTCCGTGGCTCCGGCCCCGGGAACATCTTCTACCTCCTCCCCTGCCCCCGCAGGGCAGGCTGAGGCCAAAGCCGCCTCGAAGCAACCCACTTTAGAAACGTTGACCGAAATGTCCATTAGCAAGCCTAAAGCCGCCCCGACAGCCACTTCCACCCCCACGGCGACCCCTATGGAAGTTGAGAAAATCGCTTATACGACCCTTGAAAACCAGAAATCCACTTTGTGGACAATGAATGTCGACGGCACAAACCGTATGCGGCTGACCTCCAAGACCACCAATTCCTGGTACCCTCTTTGGTCACCTAACGGAAAAATGCTGGCCTTCTTTTCCGACCAACCCGATGGAAAAATTAACCTGTTTTTGGCCAAAAAAGGGAGTGCTGATCTCACCCAATTGACTTCCTATTCCGACATGGCTTTTGAGAATCCAAAAAGCCTAAAACCACCCATTTCCTGGTCACCTAAAAGTGATGAAATAACCTATGTTTATCACCATCAAATTTGGAAAGTTGATTTGACCACTCTCCTGCACGTGACATTAGCCACCGTTGATCCCGCTTATTCCATGGCGGCGGTTGAGTGGGCGCCTCACAGGGACAACAAATACATTGCTTATCTGGTGCAAAAGGGGCTCAATTATTTCACCCTCATGCTGGTGAACCCCAGGTTGCTTGATACCTTGAAGCTTGCGGATACCACATACGCCGTCTCCGATATTTCCTGGACTCCGGACGCCCGCAGGGTCGCCTACCTTGTCCATAAAGATTCCATCTACACCGCTTCCCCCGAGACCTCGATACCCAAGCGAATCTTTTGGGGAACGGTTCCGGAAATAGGCCCCGTCCTGGCTTATTCCCCGGCGGAATCGGCGTCCCCCGTCTTGATGACCATCGCTAAAAAAATCGATTCCGACAAGGACTATCGGGTTGCCTTGGTGGACAAACCCGCCGCCTCCGACGCGGATTCCGGCAGTTTAAAATTTCTCACCGACGCGGGGGTAGTCAACGCCGTTTGGTCCCCCGACGGAAGCAAAATTCTCTATGTCCAAAATGGCGAGCTTTGGGTGATGGACGCGCAAACGGGCGCCAACAAAAATCGAATCGCGGCGATTGGCATACGGTCAATCAGCTGGTCCAAAAAGTGAGTTATCTTATGCCAAGGAAAAACAACCTATTTAAAACCGGTTTTTGTTTAATGGCCATACTAGCGATGGGTTTATTGGCGGCTGAGGGTTGCAAGAAAAAAATGGAGGCTCCCCCCCCTCCTCCTCCAACCCCCACGCCTGTTATCCCGCCGGGAAGCGTGGTTTTCATACAGCGGGGGCATTTGGTTCGATTGGATTTAGATAGCAACCAGATCACACCGCTAACGGGGGGAAAAAGCACGGAATGGTTTCCAGCCTGCTCTCCCCTGGGGGACCAAGTCGCCTATTGGTCAAACGGGGAGGATGGCGTTTACAATTTGTGGAAAATCAACATGGATGGCTCCCAAAGGACCCAGTTGACCTTTGACGAGGTTTCCGCTCTCGAACCAGGTGATCAAAACCTTATGGTGAACACTTCAGCCGCATGGTCTTCGGACGGCAAGAAAATCATCTACGCAACCCGCGGAGATATTTGGATGATGGATTCCGATGGGTACAATCCGGAGTCCGTCCTCTTAGGTCACGAAGCCTTCTGTCCTATTTTCTCCCCCGACGGAAAAACCGTGGATTTCGTCAGCAAACAAGACGACCAGGTCTCGAACCTTTGGGCCTTAACGCTTTCCGATAAGACCTTAAAAAAGGTGACCAATTACACCGACTGGAACGTAGGATCCCCCTCCTTCTCGATGGACGGCAAAAAGATCCTCTACAACCTTTATCGGTCGAATATTTCCCAGGTTTATATCGCCAATGCCGTGGATGGATCGGAACCCTTAAATATCACAAATAACAACCGTAGTTTGGAACCCCGCTTCTCTTTAAACGGAAGAAAAATCATCTATTGCGGATACGGAACCGGTGACGATGTGGGATTGAATCTCTACCAAATGAACACCAACGGGACCGAAACAAAGGCGTTGACGGCGGACGAAGCTTCCTCACCTAGCTGGGCGCCGGCACGGACCGTGACCCTCAATCCAACGCCTGGAAAGACGCCGGGCGTTTCCCTTCCTACGCCCGTCGGGAAATAGCCAAAATTCTTCCCAACGCTAATTAAGCTAACCCCCTCAGGAATTCGGGATAAAGGGGGAATCTCTTGGTCAATTCCCCGATTTCACCCTTCACTTTTTTCCTGACGCCCTCGTTTTCGGGATCCGAGATCACCTCATTGATCCATTTCGCGATTAGTTTGAATTCGCTTTCCTTGAACCCGCGTGTGGTCAGCGCGGGTGAACCGAGCCGCAACCCGCTCGTCAGCAGGGGGGATTCCGTGTCGTAAGGCACGGCGTTCTTGTTCGTCGTGATGTTGGCCTCATCGAGGGCCAGTTGGGCCTGTTTTCCATTGATCTTCTTGTTACGCAGATCGATCAGCATTAAATGATTGTCCGTCCCGCCCGAGACGACCTGGAACCCATGGCCGATCAAGGCTTCGCAAAGGGCCTTGGCGTTTGCCTTGACCTGTTTAGCGTAGGTCGTGAAGGATGGATCCAAAGCTTCCTTAAAAGCGACCGCCTTGGCCGCCACGACGTGCATCAACGGGCCGCCTTGAATGCCCGGGATAATCTGGCTGTCGAGAAGTTCCCCCATTTTCTTGACCCGCCCGCTTTTGGGGGCCACCACTCCAAATGGATTATCAAAATCCTTCCCCATCAAGATCATCCCACCCCGGGGTCCCCGAAGGGTTTTGTGGGTGGTGGTGGTCACCACATGACAATGCGGCATGGGATTGTTGAGTTCCCCCGCGACGATCAATCCGGCCGTGTGGGCGATATCAGCCCACAGGAAGGCCCCTACCTCGTCAGCGATCCTTCGGAACGCGGGATAGTCCCAATCCCTTGAATATGCGGAAGCGCCGATGCTGATCATTTTCGGCTTGTGCTTTTTCGCCAACTCCCTCGCTTGGTCAATGTCCACCCGGCCGTCTTCCTTGCGGACCTGGTAAGCGAAGAAATTGTACATTTTCCCCGAGAAGTTCACCTTGCTCCCGTGGGTCAAATGTCCTCCATGGGAAAGGTCGAGACCCAATACGGTGTCGCCGGGGTTGATGAGGGTGAAATAAATGGCCATATTGGCCTGGCTTCCCGAATGGGGCTGTACGTTCACATACTCGGCCCCGAAAAAAAGCTTGGAGGCCCTTTCCCTGGCTAGGTTTTCCGCCACGTCCACCCATTCGCAACCACCGTAATAGCGGTTACCCGGATAACCCTCGGCGTACTTGTTGTTCATGACGTTGCCGAGGGTCTCGATTACCGCGGAACTGGGGAAATTCTCAGACGCGATTAATTCCAACTTGTCGTTTTGCCGTCTCAACTCGCCGATAGTGGCCTCATAGATTTGGGGGTCGGCTTTTTTCAGGATTTCCATCGACATGGGATTTCTCCTTTAATTTTGATGAGACGTTCAGGACAAAAACGAAAATTGGACGGCCACGCCCGGCCTCAAACCCAGCCTTTGGGCCCCGCCCGCGGGCAATTCCAGGGTGTCGCGGCAGTCCGATGGGCCGAAATAAAGGCGCCAGGCGCTTGCCGAGGAAACAATGCGCAGTATTTTCCCGTTTTTATCCAAAAATACAAGGTCGGGATTCAGGAAAGTGAAGAAGGTATGGACCGACCGGCAGTCCGGGAAAAAAAGACCTTCGACCCCGTCCGGCCAGCGACTCCGAACCATGATTCCCCAAAAACGAGAACTGAAATTTTCGGCCCGGAGGATATTTTGAATACGTCGGGCACTCAAGGGTTCAGGAATTGGAGGAGGACCGGGCCAAAGATGATCAAAAACGTCACCGGCATGATGCAGAGGATCAGGGGAAAAAGCAGTTTGACCGGCATTTCTTGCACAGCCTTTTCGGCCCTTTGTGACTGCTTGTCTCTCATGGTCAGCGAAAGCTGCCGTAAAGTTTTCGAAACACCCGTTCCAAAACGTTCCGCCTGGATGAGGCTGGTCGAAAAAAGGGAAAAGTCGGTCAATTTAAGCCGATTCGAGGCGGCTTCCAATGCGCTCTTGCGGCTGGCCCCGCTGCGGGTCTGCTCCAAGATGCCGGAAAACTCCTCCTTCAGGGGCCCCTTTTGGGCGTTCCTGAGGTACTGGTCCATACCCTGCTCCAAGGTCAATCCGGCTTCCGAACAGAGGGATAGGATTTCCAGGGCGTTAGGCAATTCCCTCAGCAATTTCTTTTCCCTCAACAGGGCCTGTTCATTGGCCCACAGCAAAGGCAAGGCGGCGCCCAGGCAAAAGGCCGCAAAGGAGAGGAAAAGGCTTTCCGAGAGCAAAAGGAATAAAAAGCAGGACCCCATGGAGAGCAGGAGTTGGTATCCGATCAAGTGAAAGGAAGAGATTTCAGGACGGTTCATCCTTTGAATCAAGCGGGAAAGATACGCGGAATATTCCCTTAAAGAACCCTCCGTTCCCGCCAGTCTCAATAGGTTTTCAATGGGTTGCAATAGCCCTTGAAGGGGCATTGACTTCGGGGCCTTGTCCCTCAGGTTGCGCAACCGAAGGGCATGCCGTTGGCGCTCCAATCTCTCCAAGAACCATTGGGCCCCTTCTTTCGCCAGGTAAGCGGCGCAGAAGGCCGTGATGAAGACGAGGAAGGTGGGCATTCAAGCCTCCAGGCGCAGAAGACGTCGGATCCAGGCAAAGCCGATTCCTTCCAGGAAGAGGGCCAGAAACAAAATCGCGAAGCCGGCTTTTTGGGTGAACAGGGGGGTCATAAGGCCGGGATCCATAAGGAAAAAAACGATCCCTAAGACAAAAGGCAGGGCTCCCACCATCAAACCGGACAAACGGGCTTGGGCCGTCATCGCCTCCATTTTCCGTAAAATCCGGTTTTTTTCTTCCATCCCGTCCACCAGGACCTCAAGTAAATGGGTCAAGTTGGCGCCTGTCTGCCGGGATATACGGTAGCTTTCCAGGAATTGCTGGAGTTCCATGAATTCAGGGTACCTTTCGATCATTTTGGCCAGGGCCTGCTCCGGGGGAACGCCTAAATCCATTTCAGCGCAAACAAGGGCGAGTTCTTCCCTCAAGGGGGAGGGGACTTCCTGGGCGAGGTATTCCAGTACCTGAGGGACGGTTTGACCGGTTTTAAGGGCCTGGACCGCCATCCCGAGGGATTGGGGAAAAATCTCCCGCATTTTTTCAAGCTTCTTGCGGGTCTCAAAGCGCTCTTTCCAGGAACGGCCTTTGTCCAAAACTCTCCAAAGAGCCACCACGGCCAGAGTGAGAACGACACCCGTGAAATAATCAATCAAAAGCGAAAAGGTGATGGATAGCCCTAAGCCAATCATGAGAAATTTCTGCGCGGGGGTTATGGGGGTTGGTGGTGAGGTTAATTTCGGTTGAGGTTGGAACTTAAATTTGGGCCCCAAGAAGTAGGCCGCGGTTCCGCCAAGAAGCGCTGAGGCGAGGGTACCCGCACCGAGGGCGGCAAGGAGGACCGGGCTCATTTCGGAACCCCCGCGTCTTTCTTGAGGGGTTCCTGCACATCGATTTGCCGCAGGGCCTTTTGGGCCGATTCCAGGATATCCTCGTCTTTGGTCATCGCCACCAGTTTTCGGAGCTCCGTTTTAGCCTGCCGGACATTCTGGAGCTTGATACAGCTGTTGGCGATCATCAATTGGGCGGTGGCGGCGAGGGGGTCCGTGGGGTATTTTTCTACGATTTCCTTATAGAGGGCCACGGCATCCCCGACTTTATCGTCCAAAAGAAGGCAATGGGCCTCTTGGAGTTGGGCGTAGCAGCCGTAGGATTTATCCTCATAAGAGCCGCCTAATTTTCGATATTCCCGGCTGGCGGCGTCGTAATGCCCCTGCCAGTATTGGCCGTCGGCGAGGAGTTTTTGTGCCTGGGCGGCGAAGGCTCCGCTGGGATAGAGGCCGAGCAATTGTTTTAGGGGAAGCCGGGCTTTTTGGAAATCGGTCTTGCCGTATGAGAGAATATAACCCTGGAGGTAAAGGGACTCCTCATTTCCCGGCTGGGCGGGAAGTCGGCTGGAAAAATCCTTTGCCGCTTGGAGAGCGCCGTCGTAATCCCCTTTACCCAACAGGTCACGGACTTTGAGGATGGGTCCACTGTCGGCCATCGGTTCCCTGTCCGTTTTTTTACAACCAAGTCCAGCCAAAAAGAAAACCGCCAGGATGAAGGACAGTTTCTTCACGGGGGCCCCCATTTACATTTGTTCCGGGGCGGAAACCCCGAGAAGTTCCAAAGCGTTCCGCAGCACGTTTCGGACTCCCAGGGCCAGGCCTAGGCGGGCTCGGGCGACTTCGGGAGAGGCGTCGAGAATACGATGCTTGGTGTAGAACACGTGGAAATCGGCGGCGAGGCCTTGTAGGTAAACCACGACATGGTGCGGCTCAAAGGTCCTACCGCTCTCAGCCACCCATTGTGGGAATTCCATGATTTCTTTCAAGAGCAAAAGGGATTCGGGTTCGGTGAGGGGCGTGAATTCCGCCGCCTGGTTGGCCGGCACCAACCCCCTTTCTGCGCACTTCTTCAGCAAACTGCAAATCCGGGCGTGGGCATATTGGATGTAGAAGACCGGATTTTCGTCGGTTTGCTTACGGGCCACTTCGATATCAAAATCCAGGTGGCTGCTGGCGCTTCGCATGACGAAAAAAAAGCGGGCGGCGTCCTTCCCCACCTTTTCCAGCAGCTCGTCCATCGTGACGAATTTCCCCTCCCGCTTGGACATCTTGACCTTCTCCCCGCCCTCCAGGAGGTTGACCTGCTGGGCCACCAGCACCTCGAACCTATGTGGCTGGAAACCAAGGGCCTTGTGGGAAGCCTTCATGCTGAGGATATGCCCGTGGTGGTCCGGTCCCATGATGTTCACGATCTTTTCGAAACCCCGGCCCAGCTTGTGGAGGTGGTAGGCGATGTCCG
>DATKOC010000030.1:0-7976 GCA_035524855.1 bacterium | reverse complement strand
CAGGGACTTCATGATGCCCCGCGGCGTCAGGTCGAAGAACTTCCGCACCAGTTGGGTGATCTGTTCCTCGGGCAGGCGCCCGGTTCCGAAGGTGTGCACCAAAACGCTGGTGGGCTGGGCCACGCCGATGGCGTAGGAAATTTGGACCTCGCATTGGTCGGCCAGTCCGGCCGCCACGATGTTCTTGGCCACCCAGCGCGCCGCGTAGGCCGCCGAACGGTCCACCTTGGAGGGGTCCTTGCCCGAAAAAGCGCCGCCGCCGTGGCGTCCGTAGCCTCCATAGGTGTCCACGATGATCTTGCGGCCTGTGAGGCCGGTGTCGCCCAAAGGTCCCCCGATCTCGAAGCGCCCGGTGGGATTGACAAAGATTTTGGTCTTGCTGTCGATCATGTGCGGGGGAATGACCGGCTTGATGACATGCCGGATGACATCGGCGCGAAGTTTGGACTGGTTGACGGGGGCGTGCTGGGTGGAAACCACCACCGCGTCCACGCGCACCGGCTTGCCGCCGATGTATTCCACGGAAACCTGGCTCTTGCCGTCCGGGCGGAGATAGGTGAGTTTCTTGGATTTGCGGACCTGCGCGAGCTTTTCCACCAGCCGGTGGGCCAGCATGATGGGAAGGGGCATCAGTTCCGGCGTCTCGCGGCATGCGAAACCGAACATCATGCCTTGGTCGCCCGCGCCGCCCGTGTCCACGCCCATGGCGATGTCGGGCGACTGGCGGTTGATGGCCACGCTTACGCCGGCGGTGTCGGCGTCCAACCCGGCCTTCGCGTCGGTATAGCCGATCTTGCGGATGGTGTCGCGTACGATCTGGGGCCAGTTGACCGAGGCGTTTGTGGTGATTTCCCCGGCCACCACGACCCAGTTGCAGGTCAGGAGGGTTTCACAAGCGACCCGGCTGTAGGGGTCCTGCTTCAAGCAGGCGTCCAGGATGGCGTCCGAAACCTGATCCGCCACCTTGTCGGGATGGCCTTCCGTCACGGATTCCGACGTAAAGAAAAATTTCTCCTTGCCCAGCGGGGAAAGCGCGCTCTTCATTCAAATCTCCTTAAGAAGTTATATAAAAGGTTGGCGTGGATAGGCGGGGTGAAAAAGCCGGCAAAACGGACCGGGAAGACCAGAAAGATACCTTATTCCAGGCCCAAAAGCAAAACCCTTGTTTCCCACTCGGGAACAAGGGCCGCACTGGAAAAACTTTCAACCTTGGATTCCGGCTCAGGTTCCGGCGCCCAAAGTTTTCTTACTTCAATCCGGTCGTCGCGATGCCTTGGATGAAGTACCTCTGACCCACGAGGAAGATCAACACGATCGGGATCACGATGATCAGGGAAGCCGCCATCAACAGATGGTAATCCTGCCCGTAAAGGGAGACGAAGTTGGTGAGGCCCAGGGCCAAGGTCTTCTTGCTGTTGGAGTCCAGGTAAATGAGGGGGTTCAGGAAGTCGTTCCAGTTGTAGACGAAGGAAAACACGCCTACCGTCACCATGGCGGGTTTGCAAAGGGGCAGGAGGATTCTCCAATAGACCCCGAAGTTGGTGCAACCGTCGATCTTGGCGGCCTCGTCCATCTCATAGGGGATGCTCATGAAGAACTGCCGCAGGAGGAAGATATTGTAGGCGCCGCCGCCCAACCAAGCCGGGAAAATGAGGGGCCAGAAGGTATCGTACCAACCCCAGCTCTTGAAGAGGATAAATTGCGGAATCATGGTTACCTGGTTCGGCACCATCATGGTGGCCAGGCAAAGGATAAACAGGGGCCCACGGCCGGGGAAACGCAGGCGGGCGAAGGCGAAGGCCACGAGCGAGGAGGAGATGGTGACTCCCAGGCAGCTGAAGATCGCGATCATCAAGGTATTGCAGAGGTAAGTGGTGAAGGTGATGCCTTGGATTTGGATTCCAAACAAGCTCCAGGTATCGGAAGAGTACATTCCCGAAATGTTCCAGGCCTTCGGGTAATTTTCCAGGTGGAGGGGATTGGGAATCCAAACAGGCGGAACCGCGAAGACTTCCGTGGGCGACTTAAACGAGGTAGAAAGCATCCAAATGATGGGCAGGATCATGCTGATCGCGCCCACGGTGAGGAGCACATAGGTGAAATAACGGGTGTATTTTTCGATGCGTCTCTTGCTGGCCCAGAAATTTCCGGCGGGGGCTTGGGATAACTCGTTCATGGCGTCCATTATTTACGCAACTCCCCCTCGTAATAGACCCACTTGGAATACCGGAATTGCACCCAAGTGGCCAACATAATGGAGAGGAATAGGATCCAAGCCAAGGCCGAGGCATATCCCATCTGATAGTACTTAAAGGCCTTTTGATAGATATAAAGGACCATGACTAATGTGGAATCCGCCGGGCCACCCAACCCGTCCGTCATGGCGTAAACCTGGGTAAAGATCTGGAAGGAACCGACGATGGAAATGATCAGCTGGAAGAAGATAACGGGTGACAGGCCAGGGAGTGTTACGGTCCAGAACTGCTGCCAGCGGTTGGCCCCATCGATTTCCGCCGCCTCGTAAAGGGTGACAGGAATACCCTGTAAACCGGCGAGGTAGATGATCATCCCGCCGCCAACCCCCCAAAGGCTCATGATAACCAGGGCATTCTTACTCCAAAATTCGCTGGCCAGCCACTTGGGACAGTCAGCGATAGGAATCCCGGTCGTGAGGGAAATCATGTAGTTCAGCAGCCCGGAATCCGCGTTAAAAATCCATTTCCAAAGGACCGCCACCGCGACACCGGTGCCCAAAACCGAGGGCAGATAATAAACCGTGCGGTAAAGGGCGATACCCCTCACCTTTTGGTTCATCAGCATGGCCACCACGATGGAAAGCACCATCCCCAGGGGAACGGAGAGGAAGGTGAAATAAGCGGTATTGTAAATCGCCTTCCAGAAGCGGGGGTCGTTGAAGAACATCTCCTTATAGTTGTCCAAACCCACAAATTGGATGGGGGTAAGGATGTCCCACTTGCAGAAGGAAAGAAAGAAAGCCGCCAGGATGGGCCCCCCCATGATCACCACCATCCAGACTAAGAAGGGTGCGATAAAAACGTAGGCGCTGATGGCTTCTTTTCGTTCCGCGGACGTCATTTGTCGCTCCTCGAAATTAATTGGTTTGAGGCGGATTCTTTTCCAACAGGGGCCGTAGCTTTTGCATGGCTTCCGCCGCGGTCTCCGTGCCGTTCCAAACCTTGTCGAGCTCGGGTCCGATGATGCTGTCGTGGACTTCCGCCCAATTCTTGCACATGGGGTTGTATTTCACGTATTTCATGGCCTCGAAGAGCATTTTTTTGTTCTGGGGATCTTTCCCATCAAGGAAAAGCGGTGAATTGGCGGCGCTCATGATGGCGGGTTGAGCCAATCCGGTGGCGGCTAACATCTTAGCCCCCTCCTCGCCCGAGATGTACTTCACAAGGTCCCATGCTTCCTTTTTATGGGTAGAGGACTTCAGGATTCCATAACCTGAGCCGCCGGTCGAGAAAGCCCGGTAACCGATCATGTTCTTGGGGAACATCACGACGTCCCATTTGAAGTTGGTGATGGGACGGAACTTGGGGGTCTTCCAGATACCCGACAGGAACATGCCGACGGTTCCGTTGACGAACATGTCGGATGTGCCCATTCCCCCCATGGCCGCGAGGCCCGAGGGAGGCAACATAACCTTGTATTTGTTCATCAAGTCCGCGCGGAACTGTACGCCGCGCAGGGCGTCGGGATCCAGGGCGAAGGTCCAACGGGTGGGGTGCTTAACGTTGTCGGTAAAAGCCCCGCCCGCGTCATAAACCCAGGCGTCCCAAAGCGGCCAGTCGTCCACGAACCCCCATCGGGTCACCTTTCCAGTGGCGTCCTTCTTGGTGATCTTTTGTCCGGCCTTGACGAAATCGGCCCAGTTCCAGTTATCGTTGGGGTAGGGGATGCCGGCCTCATCAAAGGCGTTTTTATTGTAGTAAATGACGCCTATCGGGGCGGTGTCGCGGGGAATGACGTAAGTTTGGTTGTCCACGGTAAATCGGTCAACGACCTGGGGATAATAAGCGCTCAAGTCCAAATGGTCGGCCTGGATGTAGGGGTTCAAGGGTTCGAGGGCGCCACGCAAGTACATGTCAACGAAGTTGTTGACCTCCACGAAGATGACGTCGGGCGCCAAGCCTCCCGCGATCTGGGTCAGGAGTTTGGTGACATATTCATTGAAAGGAATGCGCTGAAGCTCCACTTGCACGCCGGGGTGCTTCTGCATGTATTGGGCGATGAGGTCGCTGAGGATCTTGTTTTCCTCGGGGTCACCCCAGGAGGAAATCTTGATCTTCGTCCCCCCCATTTTGGAACAGCCGGAGAGACTAAAGGATGTCACGAGGGTCAAGGCGGCGAAGGCAACCAGGATCAACCGAATTTTTTTCATAAAACCTCCCGAAAAAGGTCCGGCATCTTAGGTGTGGATGAAGCGGAGTGGTCTTCTTTAAAATTGACTTTAACGAAACTCTAAAGGACAACTAAGCGGGCCATTCCCCGATTGAGGGCCAACCGCGAAAAAATGGCCGAAAACGTTGTACAGTATGTCATAGGCCCCAGGGGCCGTCAACGTGAAAAACCGTTAAACCCCTTGTAAAAGTTGGATTTTTGCCTCAGCCGCCTGATGCGGCTTGGGTTAAAATCGGCATCCACAAGTTCAGGGGGTAAACATGAGTTACAAAACGAATCGCTTTGTCCTTTTCATTTTATTTTTGAGCGCCGCTCCGCTCCTCTCGGCGTCCAACGAAAAATCCGCGGCTCCCCAAACCCGCAAACCTTCCCGCCCCGGCCACTCGGCGCTCGATCCGAGGGTGGAAAACCTCCTCAAGAAAATGACCCTGGAGGAAAAGATCGGGCAGATGACCCAATACAACCATTGGAAACAACCTTCGCCCGGTCAAATCAAGGATGTCGCCGACGGAAAAGTGGGCTCTTTTCTCAATGTCTATGGTTCCAAGTCCACTAATGAACTTCAGAAATCGGCGGTGGATAACAGCCGCCTGCATATTCCCCTCATTTTCGGGCTGGACGTCATCCACGGCTATAAAACCATCTTTCCCATTCCACTAGCCGAGGATTGCGCCTGGAACCCCGAGCTTCTGGAAAAGTGCGCCGGAGTGGCCGCCCAAGAAGCCGCGGCCGCGGGCGTTCGCTGGACCTTCGCGCCGATGGTGGACGTATCGCGTGAACCCCGTTGGGGCCGTATTTCGGAGGGCTCGGGCGAGGACCCTTTCCTGGGATCCGTCTTAGCCGCGGCCAGGGTCAGGGGTTTCCAGGGCGGCGGCTCGGCCGCGTCCCTTTCGGACCCGGGCTCCATTGCCGCTTGCGCCAAGCATTATGTGGGTTACGGCGCTCCGGTTGCCGGCCGCGAATACAACACCACCGACATGTCGGAAGTTACTCTAAGGGAAATCCACCTGCCCCCCTTTAAATCGGCGGTGGAAGCGGGTGTACGCACCTTGATGAGCGCCTTTAACGACTTGAACGGCGTACCGGCCTCCGGCAACCGGCACACGCTCCGGGAGATCCTGAAAGGCGAATGGGGTTTCCAGGGATTCGTGGTGTCCGACTGGGCTTCCGTGGCGCAGTTGGTGGACCACGGTTACGCGGCGGACAAGAAGGAAGCGGCCCAAAAGGGAGTGCTGGCGGGCGTGGACATGGATATGGTTTCCAACGTCTATAAGGACAATATCGCGGCGCTCCTGAAGGAGAAAAAACTGCCCCTCTCCCTCGTGGATGACGCCGTTCGCCGGATTTTAAGGGTGAAATACGACCTCGGCTTATTCGACCACCCTTACGCGGATGAAACCAAGGAGGATTCCCTTACCCTCACGCCTGAGAACCTAAACACGGCGTTGGAAGAGGCCCGCCAGTCGATCGTCCTTTTGAGGAACGAGAAAAACACCCTTCCCCTTTCGAAGGATTTGAAGACCATCGCGGTCATCGGCTCCTTGGCCGATTCCAAGCGGGACTACCTGGGTTCTTGGTCCTGCCGGGGGGAGGATGCCCTCGATAAGGTTTCCACCATCCTGGACGGCATCAAGGCCACGGTTTCCCCATCCACCAAGGTTTCTTACGCGCCCGGAGTAGGCACTTCGGATAGCGCTCCCGAGACCGCCTTAAATGAAGCTGTTAAAACGGCTAAACAGGCCCAGGTGGCCATCGTGGTGGCGGGCGAAACCCAGGACATGAGCGGAGAGGCAGCGGCCCGGACCTCCCTCGACCTTCCCGGGCGACAGGAGGAAATGCTCAAGGCCATCCAGGCGACCGGCGTGCCGGTGGTACTGGTCCTCATGAATGGCCGTCCCCTGACCATCCCTTGGGAAGCCGGGAACATTCCTGCGATCGTCGAATCCTGGTTCCTCGGCACCCAACACGGGGCGGCGCTGGCCAGCGTTCTTTTCGGTGACACCAATCCCTCGGGTAAATTGGTGGTGACTTTCCCCCGCAACCTTGGGCAGGTACCCATTTATTACGCCCAGAAAAACACCGGCCGCCCGGCGGCGGACAACCCCAAGGACAAATGGCGCTCCAAATATATCGATTCCCCCAATACGCCCCTTTACCCCTTTGGTTACGGCTTAAGCTACACCCAGTTTGACTATTCGAACTTGGTGCTTAGCTCCAAGACCCTCGACGACAGGGGCGAAATCAAGGTGAAGGCCGACATCAAGAACTCGGGCAAGGTGGAGGGCACTGAGATTGTCCAACTTTACATCCGCGACCTTGCCGCCAGCATCACCCAACCCGTGAGGAAGCTGGTGGACTTCAAGCGGATTACCTTGAAGGCCGGGGAATCCCAGACCGTGGAATTCAACCTTCCAGCCTCCAAGCTGGCCTTCTACAATGAGGTGGGAAAAGAAGTTCTGGAGCCAGGCCACTTTTTCCTTTGGGTGTCCAAGGATTCCGCCGATGAAACTTTAAAGGGTGAATTCGATTTAACGGCAGGAGCCATCACCTCCGCGAAACACTAAAGGGCCGGCGGACCAGCTTCAAGGGAGAGTTTCGTTTGAAAACCGTCATCATGGTTCCCACCTACAACGAGAAAGCCAATATCGGCGAGTTGGTGAGGTCGCTCCACCAATCGGTTCCCGCCGCCGATGTCCTCATTGTGGACGACACTTCCCCCGATGGCACTTACGAGGAGGTCCGGAACCTGGCCCAGTCGGACCCCAAACTCCAATTGCTCCTGCGGGACCGTTCCATCAAGGGCCGGGGCTGGGCGGGGCGGGACGGCTTCTTGAAGGCGCTTGAGATGGGGGCGGGGGCGGTAGTGGAAATGGACGCCGACTTGTCCCACCAGCCCAAATACATCCCTTCCCTTTTGGAGCCGATTGAGGAAGGCCAGGCCGACGTCGTTATCGGGAGCCGCTACATCCCGGGCGGCAAGGACATGGACCGGCCCTTCCACCGCAAATGGACGAGCAATTTCGCGCGTTATTATTTGAATTTCATTTTGGGGCTGAAGGTGAAGGACCCCACCTCGGGTTACCGGGCCTTCTCGAAGGAGGCGCTTGAGAAAATCCAGGTGAACACCCTCGTCGCCCGGGATCCTTTTACGGTCTCCGAGATCCTCTACCGTTGTACCTTAGCGGGGCTCCGCATTGTGGAAAGGCCTATCGAGTTCGTGGACCGGACAAGAGGGGAATCCAAGCTGGGTCTGACGACGCTCCTGAAATACCTGGGCCGGGCCCTTTTACTGCGCCTGGGACGTAACCCGCTGAAAAACCCGTCTAACTAAACCCACTGTTTTTATCTCTTGGCCGCCACGTAATACTGTGCCCCCAGGGGCAGCCAGCCCAGGACTCCCTCCAACCAACGGAAAAAACCGGCCCGAAAGGGTGTGAAGAGGATGAATTTTTTCTCCACCAACTCAATGGGGGCCTGCCCGAAAATCCGCTCGACCTTTCCCATTTTGAGTAGCAGCGCGTCGTGATCCATTTCGCACTGGGAAACCGCCC
>DATKOC010000029.1:0-16154 GCA_035524855.1 bacterium | reverse complement strand
TTTTCCCTATCCCATGGTTCGGCAAAAAAAATACGGGGACACCCTGCTGACCCTCTTTAAGAACGGTTAAAGGAAAGGCGTTATGGCCAAGAAAAAAATTATCGGCTTATATCCCGGTTCCTTTGATCCGGTGACTAATGGGCATCTGGACATCGCCGGAAGGGCCATGAAACTTTGCGATGAACTGCACGTGGCCGTCGTCGCTAACCCTTCCAAGAACGCGCTCTTTTCCATCGAGGAAAGGGTGGAACTGCTGAGAAAAACCACCCGTTATATCCCCCGGGTGGTGGTTTCCTCCTTCGACGGATTGTTGGTGGACTATGCCCGCCAAATCAAGGCGAACATTATCTTTCGAGGTCTCCGAGCGGTGTCGGATTTCGAGTTCGAGTTCCAGATGGCGCTGATCAACCGTAGCCTACACTCCGGGATCGAGGTGGTATTCCTGGTGCCGAATGAAAAATTCATTTTTCTTTCCTCCAGTTCCATCAAGGAAGTGGCAAAGTTGGGGGGGAACGTACGGGGATTCGTGCCGGCGATCGTGGAAAGGGCCCTCCGCCATCGTTTTTAACCCGCTACAAAATCCGATCCGAAATTCCTAATATCCATTCATGAAAATTTTTCCCGATCCGGCAAATTCGCCGTGAAATGCCGGACAAGTGGGCCTCAAAGGGGGGTATTTCCTTGACACTCAAAGAGAGCCATTCCTATAATCCCCCCTGTTCTTTTGGGGCTAAAAGCGTTGTTTTTTCGCGGAGAAGGGAGGAAGCGCAGAGATGTTGAGGGTTGAATTGCGCTCCCTAGAACACGAGGATCTTCTCCTCGAGGAAATAGGACTCGCCCAAACCCTGGGAATTGAATTGGAACCCGAGTTGAGCCCGGAACCCTTGGAGATCCATTGCGAGATTTCTAAAGGTGGCGACCTTATCTTGGCCAAGGGTTGGGTCAAGGGCAAGATGCTGTTGACCTGTGACCGTTGCGCCAAGGAGTTCCCGAGCCCCTATAAGTCCTTTTTTGAAATCCATTACCGGGCGCAATGCGAGCAAGAAGAGGACAGGGAAGAGGACGTGTTTCCCGAGGGCGAGATGGAGATCGTCTATTTCGACGGTGATCTCCTGGATATCGCTGAGCAGATCCGGCAAACCGTTTTGCTCTCCGTGCCTATGCGAGCCCTTTGCCGTGAGGATTGCCGGGGCCTTTGTTCCGGCTGTGGCCGGGATTTGAACGTCGAGGATTGCCGATGCGCCGAACCGCCGCCAGACACGCGGTGGGACGTTTTGAAGAAACTAAAGTTTTGAGTTTGAAGTTCTGAGTTTTGAGTTAATGAAAACTTCCGTCTTTTGGCGGAAGCTACGACAATTTAAAATTTAGAATTCAAAATTAATAATTGTCGTTTATCGGAGGTTGTCATGGCGAACCCAAAACGGCGGCACTCCCGCCAACGCCGGGATAAGCGCCGCACAAACTGGAAGATCAAGAGCAAGTCGCTTTCGGTCTGCCCCCAGTGCAAGAGTGCCAAGCTGCCCCACCGGGTATGCCCCACCTGCGGCTACTATAAGGGCAAAGAAGTCGTCAGCGTTGAGATCGCCTAACCCCTAAATCCATGAAAATTGCCCTCGACGCGATGGGCGGTGACCACGCCCCGCGGGAAACGGTCCAAGGGGCCCTTTTGGCGGTCCGGGACGCGGAACTCCTGCAGATGGCACCTGACCTGCAAGTGGTCCTGGTTGGCCGCAAAGAGGATATCGAAAAGGAACTGGCTGGAGTCTCCGATGCTATCCGGAAATCGCTCCCCGTCCTGGACGCCCGGGAAGTGGTCGAGATGGGGGAAAGCCCCGCCCAAGCCTGTAAACAAAAGAGGGATTCCTCGATTGTGCGCTGCGCCGGTTTGGTCAAAAATCATGAAGTAGACGCCACGGTTTCGGCCGGCAATTCCGGCGCTGCCATGGCGGCCGCCCTCATGATGTGCGGGAGAATCGACGGGGTCCTGCGTCCGGCTATTGTGACCATGGTCCCCACCATCAACGGCTATTCGGTCCTCGTGGACGCCGGGGCGAACGTGGATAGCAAGGCCAAGCACCTGCTCCAATTCGCCCTAATGGGGGAAGTCTTCGCGCGGATCGTCCTCAACTTCAAGAGCCCCCGAGTAGGCCTTCTTTCCATCGGAGAAGAGGAAAGCAAGGGAAACGAACTGGTGTTTGAGACCCAAGCCCTGTTAAAAAAAGTCCCTCTCAACTATATCGGGAACGTGGAGGGCCGGGATACGGTCAACGGCCAATGCGACGTGACGGTTTGCGACGGTTTCGTGGGAAACGTGGCGCTGAAAGCGATTGAGGGCGTGGGGGAACTGGTCATGACCGGCTTGGCCCGGGAGATCAAATCCAACCTTATCACCTTGATTGGCGGTTTGATCGCCAGGCCGGCCTTCAAGCGTTTCAAGAAGCACGTGGACTGGCGGGAATTCGGCGGGGCTCCCTTGTTGGGGATCGACGGCCTCAACCTGATTTCCCACGGGAAATCGGATGCCTTTGCCATCAAAAACGCGATCCGCATGGCCTTGCGCTGCGTCAGCCGGGACATGAATGGGGTCCTCAAGGAACAAATCAACAAGTACGGGCAGGTCTCCGACAAGCCCGACACATCTAAGCCGACGGGAGCTTAATTGAGCCGGACCATCCACGCTGGGTTCCTGGGCACGGGTTCCTACCTGCCCGAGAGAATCATGACCAATAAAGACATGGAAAAGATCGTCGAGACTTCCGACGAGTGGATCGTCACGCGGACCGGCATACGTGAGCGCCGGATGGCCGCCCCTGATCAAACCACTTCGGATATGGCGACCGAGGCCGCGAAAAAAGCCCTGGCTTCCGCGGGACTCAAACCCACCGACTTGGACTTGATCATTCTCGCCACCATCACTCCCGACATGCCGACCCCGGCGACGGCCTGCCTGGTTCAAACCAAACTGGGGGCACCGCAAGCAGCGGCTTTCGACATTTCGGCCGCTTGCTCGGGATTTGTCTACGGGCTTACGATCTCGAAGGCTTTTATCGAGAGTGGAATCTATAAACGCATTCTTCTCATCGGGGCCGAAAAACTCACGGCTTTCATGGATTGGAAGGATCGCGCTTCCTGCGTGCTATTTGGGGATGGAGCGGGCGCGGCCGTCATCGGCGAAGTGCCGGAAGGAAAGCATGAAATCCTCTCTTCCTTTATGGCGGCCAACGGCGGGGAAGCGGACCTGCTAAAAATCCCCGGCGGCGGCTGCAAGATACCCTCGTCTCCCCAATCGGTCGAAAAGGGAATGCATTTTCTCAAGATGGAGGGCAAAGAGATCTTCAAGATCGCGGTCAAGGTTATGTCCGAGGCCGTGTTGGAAGCGACCCGAAGAGCCAACCTCGACATTACCCAAGTCTCCCGGATCATTCCCCACCAGGCCAACATGAGGATCATTCAGGCCATCGGGGAGAGGATGAACCTGCCACCCGAGAAATTATTCGTGAACCTGGACCGCGTGGGAAACACCTCGGCGGCCTCCGTCATCATCGCTTTGGATGAGGCCGTCCAAAAAGGATTGGTCAAGGATGGAGACAATATCATTTTGGTGGCTTTTGGGGCTGGGACTACTTTGGCATCTAGCGCGGTGAAATGGTGAAAACCGCGTTCGTGTTTCCCGGGCAAGGTTCCCAATCCGTGGGAATGGGGAAAGACCTTTGGGACGCCTATCCCGAGAGCCGCAAGATCTTTGAGCGGGCGGATGCCGCTTTGGGTTTTGCCCTGTCGAAGGTTTGTTTTGAGGGACCGGAAGAGGAATTAAAGAAGACAATATTGACCCAACCGGCCCTTCTGGCCACCTCCATCGCCGCGTTGGCTGGACTGAGCGGGAAAGTTGATTTCCAGGCCGTAGCCGGGCATAGCCTTGGAGCTTATACGGCGTTGACCGCAGCTGGAGTGCTATCGCTCGAAGACGCAGTCCGTCTGGTCCGTCGCCGGGGTGAGTTGATGGAAGAGGCGGGGCGCGGCAAGGGAACCATGGCCGTGATCTTGATGTTGGATGAGGCCAAAGTCGCCCGAGCCTGCCAAGAGGCTTCTTCCCTTGGAGTTGTGGAACCCGCCAACGTCAATTGTCCCGGACAGATCGTCATTTCGGGTGAAAAGCCTGCCGTTGCTGCCGCCTGTGAGAAAGCGAAGGCCCTGGGAGCCAAGCGGGCTATGGAGTTATCGGTGAGCGGGCCCTTTCACAGTTCCCTCATGAGAGATGCGGTAAAGGGTTTGAGAGAAGCTTTGGATACGGTCTCTTTTTCGGCGCCTCAGAAGACCTATTATTCCGACATTGACGCGGCGGAAATGAAGGATGTGGCTCAGATCAAGGAAAGTCTGGTTCGGCAATTAACGGCCCCGGTCCAATGGATCAAGACCATTGAAAAGATGACTCAAGACGGCTGCTCGACTTTCGTCGAAGTCGGGGCGGGAAAGGTTCTGGCAGGTTTAATCGGGAAGATTTCCAAAGAATCTAAAACGCTCAATGCCGGGACTGTGGAATCCATCAAAGCGTTAAGCGAGGCGGCATGAACTTGAAGGACAAAGTGGCGGTAGTCACCGGCGGTAACCGTGGTATCGGAAAGGCCATCGCGCTTCATTTGGCGCAAAACGGCGCGGCTGTGGCCATTTGCGGCACCAACGAGGCTACCCTCAAGGAGACACAGGCTGAGATCGAAAAAAACGGGGTGAAATGCCTCGCCCAAAAGGTCGATGTCTCCAATGGGGCCGAAGTGGAGGCTTTCGCCAAGGCGGTCCTGGAGACTTTCGGGAAGGCAGACATCCTGGTCAACAACGCCGGGATCACGAAAGACAACCTGCTCCTGCGGATGGGGGAAAAGGAATGGGACGACGTACTCTCGGTCAATTTGAAAAGCACCTTCTTGATGACCAAGAACTTGGTCAAATCCATGATGAAGGCGAGGCAGGGAAGGATCATTAATATTACTTCAATCGTTGGCATCCGGGGCAACGCGGGCCAAGCGAATTACGCGGCCAGCAAAGCTGGCATTATCGGGTTGACGAAAACGACCGCCCGCGAATTCGCGAGCCGCAATATCACCTGCAACGCGGTGGCGCCGGGTTTCATCCAAACGGACATGACGGATGTCTTGGGGGAAAAAGCAAAAGAGGAATTGCTCCAACAAATTCCCCTGGGTCGCCTCGGTGTGACGGCGGACATCGCCCACATCGTTTCCTTCTTGGCCTCGGAAGAGGCGGGATATATAACGGGACAAGTCATTTGCGTTGATGGGGGAATGGTGATATAAGAATCTGCTTTTTCGGCCCCTAAGGCGCGAAATTTAAATATAATCCGGATTTCTCGGCATTGGGGACCGGGCGCATTTATCCTGGGGCCGTGGTAAATAAGTTGAAAGACTCATTGTTTGGCCGGAAGGTATGGGGTTGTTGCCGGGGGCCCTTGTGCTTATCATGGGGACTCGAAAAATTTCACGGAGGTGAAGTCAATGGCTATTGAGGATAAGGTGAAGGAAATCATCGTGGATCAGCTGGGAGTGGAACCCGGGCAAGTGAAACCGGAAGCCTCCTTCATCGACGACCTGGGAGCTGATTCCCTGGACACGGTCGAGCTGGTCATGGCCTTTGAAGAGGAATTCGACCTCGAAATTCCCGACGAGGACGCTGAAAAGATCAAATCGGTCGGGGACGCCATTACTTATATCAAATCCAAGGCTTCCGAGTAAATTCCAATCGCCCGGGAGGGCCCGTGAAACGTGTCGTCGTGACCGGTTTGGGGGCTATTACCCCCAACGGCAACAACCCCAACGATTTTTTCAAGAACATTTGCGACGGGATCAGCGGCATCGGTCCCGTCACCCGTTTTGACGCTTCCCGCGTTCCGAGCAAGATCGGTGGCGAAGTCAAGGACTTCGACCCCGTCAAGTTCGGTCTCGACAAGAAGGACGCCAAGCGGATGGACTATTTTGTCCAATTCGCCGTGGCCGCCAGCCTGCAAGCCGTGGCCCACGCCCAACTTGACATGACCAAGGAAGATAAGACCCGCGTGGGGGTGCTGATCGGCTCCGGCATCGGTGGCCTGCCCGTCCTGGTTGAGCAACACGCGCGGCTAATCGAAAAGGGGCCGGACCGGGTCTCCCCATTCCTCATCCCCATGATGATCATCAACATGGCCTCCGGCATGACTTCCATTTACCTCAAAGCCCAAGGACCCAATACCGCCACCGTCTCCGCCTGCGCTTCCGGGGCCCACGCTATCGGTGAGGCTATGCGCTGGATCCAGAAAGGTGAGGCGGATGTTGTCATCGCCGGCGGGACTGAAGCCTGCATTACGGAACTGGGCTATGCCGGGTTCTGCAACATGAACGCTCTTTGCATGGATTTCAACGACAGCCCCACGAAAGCCAGCCGCCCCTTCGACCAGAAACGCTGTGGTTTCGTGATGGGCGAGGGCGCAGGGATCGTGGTGCTGGAATCCCTCGAGCACGCCCAGGCCCGTGGTGCCAAGATTTACGCGGAAACCACCGGCTATGGCATGACCTCAGACGCCTATCATATGACCACTCCCGCCGAAAACGGGGAGGGGGCCGCCCGGTCGATGGAACTGGCCCTTAAGGATGCCAAGCTGGCTCCTTCGGCCATTGATTACATCAACGCCCACGGAACCTCCACACCCTATAACGACAAGTTTGAAACGATGGCTATCAAAACCGTCTTCAAGGAGCAGGCTAAAAAAGTGGCCGTTTCCTCCACCAAGTCCACTACCGGCCATCTTTTAGGCGCGGCCGGGGGCATCGAGTTCGTGGCTTGCGTCATGGCGATCCTGGAGGGCTGCCTTCCTCCCACGATCAACCAGGAATTTCCAGACCCGGAGTGCGATCTGGATTACATTCCCAACCAGAAGAGGGTCCGGCCGGTTAACGCCTGTCTCTCCAATTCCCTTGGCTTTGGCGGTCATAATGTCTCTCTCATTGTTCAAAAATTTAATTCCTAAGAAAAAACTAACCACGGGGGACGAATCGGGTTGGGATAAGGCTCGGCTGGATCAACTCAAAAAATTCTCGAAGTCCCTGAAAGTCCCCCTGGGGGGAGGAAGGCACCTCAACGAGGCCCTCACCCACAAGTCTTACGCGCATGAGCGCAAAATGGATCCCCGCCACAACAACGAAAAACTCGAGTTTCTCGGTGATTCGGTTCTCGGGCTCATCATCAGCCAGCACGTTTTTGAATCCTACCCCGACGTCACGGAGGGGGGGCTTTCCAAGGTTAAGAGCGTCATCGTCAGCGCCCAAGTTCTGAGCGAAAAAGCCAAACTTTTGAACCTGGGCGACTATTTACAACTGGGGAAAGGTGAAGAAAAATCCGGGGGGCGCAGCCGCCCCGCCCTCCTGGCCGATGCCTTGGAGGCAGTCATTGGGGCGATTTACTTGGAAAGCGGTTTGGACGCCGCCCGTAAGGTCGTTTTGAACCTGTTACGGGAAGATGTTGATCATGTTTTTTCAGGACGTATGGAGAAGGACTATAAGACCCTTCTTCAGGAGCATTTCCAGAAAACCCAAAAGATCGCCCCCCGGTACGAGATCATCCGGGAATGGGGTCCCGACCATAACCGTAATTTTGAGACGGTCTGCCGTTTAAACGGAAAGGTTCTTTCCACGGGCATCGGCAAGAACAAGAAGGAAGCCGAGCAACTAGCCGCCCAAGAAGCCATCCGGAAGCTGGGCATCACCGTTTCCACGCCCAGCGACCACCGGATCGGGTAAATTCATGCGCCCGCCGCAGTCATTCTGAACCCACGGTCAACTCGCTTGCTCCTCTTGGCTTCCCGTTCCCCGCGCCGCAGGAAAATCCTGAGGTTTGTCGGGATACCATTTCGCGTCCTGCCTTCGCAAGGTGTTTTGGAAATCCGGCTTCCCCATGAGCCGGTGAGGCAGTTCGTGAGGAGGCTGGCAAAAGAAAAAGCGATGGAAGTATGGGAAAAAAATCCCGGAGAAATGGTTTTGGGGGCCGATACGGTTGTGAGCTCACGGGGGCGAATCTTCGGAAAACCCAAGAACCGCAGGGAAGCCCTGCGGATGTTGCGACACTTGAGTGGGCGGCAACATGAGGTGTGGACGGGATTGGCTCTCATTGGTCCGCGAAAAGGACAAATAAGCCTCCATTGCGAAAAAACGGAGGTTTGTTTCAGAAGACTGTCACTGCGGATGCTTCGGGCTTATGTGAAAACGTCGGAACCTTACGACAAGGCTGGGGGCTACGATATCCAGGGAACGGCTTGCGGATGGGTTGAAAATTGGAAAGGGGACTACTTCAACGTCATGGGCCTACCCATTCGATGGCTTGTTAAAAAGCTGAATGGGCAGGCCGCGATTAAGAGTCCAGGTAAGTTTTGACGTTCAGTTTTTTGCGTTGTTGTTGTAGAAAGCTCTTCAACCAAGCGTCCTGGCGCTCGGAAGTTAATAAACGGCTGACCTCGGAACGGGCTTTTTCGAAATCCTCGGGCGCTGTTTTAGCCGCGCGGATTTCCGCGATCTGGAAGAAATAATCCTTGTCCCCGTCCACCATGGGGCCTTTCCAGTCCCTTGGGTAAAGGGAGGAGAGTTGGTGGGTGAATTCTTCGGAGTCCTTAATGCCGGCGATCTTGCCCTTCCAGTTGAACCAGGAAGTAGTGTCGTAAGAGAGACCCAATTCACCGGCGGCCTTGGCGATGTCCTCATGGTTTCTCAATTTTTCGATCAGCTTTTCCGAAACGGCGATGACCTTACCGGCCGCCTTTTCCTTCACGAACTGCTCCCGAACCTTGGTTTTTACTCCCTCGTAGGTGCTCTTGTACTCTTTTTCGTAGTCCTCTAGTTCGACTAAGTGGTAACCGTATTTGGATTTAAAGGGTTTGGAAAGTTCACCCTTTTTGAGGTGGAAAATCATGTCCTCGAAGTCTTTCATGTCCTTGCCCATCGCGTCACGGGAAATCCAGCCCAACTCTCCCCCGTGGTCCTTTGAACCACCGTCCACTGAATATTTGTAAGCCAATTCGGAAAATTTCGCCTTTTTGGAAAGGAGTTGTTTGCGGTAATCCTCGAGGGTGGCCTTGACTTTGGCCTCGTCCGCCGCGCTGAAAGAAGGGGGGAGGGCCATCAGAATATGCCGGACTTTTGCCCGCTCGGGATGGTCGTAACGACTTTTGTTGTTGTCGTAGTAATTCTTTAATTCGGCCTCCGATGCGGTGATTTGTTTTTCATAATGGGAGGGCTCTAGGACCACATAATCGGCTTTCAAGTCCCGGCTGAGGAGGTCGTAGTAGTGGGTCAAATCCTCTGTGGAGTAAAGGACGCCATCGCTTAAAAGGGAACGAATCTTTTGAGAAAGCATTTCCAGCCTTTGGTCGTTCTCGAATTGCTCCGGCGTGAGTTGGTTTGCCTCAAGAACCTTGAAATAACGGTTCTTGTCGAACTTGCCGGTTTCGTCCAGGAAATAGTTTTGGTGTTGGAGCCAGCCCATCAACTCCTCATCAGGGACCGAAAGGCCCAACCGCAGGGCTGTTTGGCGCAGGATGGCTTCGTCAACGAGGCGGTCCAAAACTTGCTCGCGGACTTTTTTGAGCTCTTCTTCAGAAGGAGCCTCGTCCTTCATGCCGTAAAGTTTATCGAGTACCGGTTGGCATTCCTTGTTGAACTCGGCATAGGTGATTTTAGTGTCACCGATCCTTGCCAGCATGTTTGGATCCCGGTTGCTGTTGGCCCACTGGAACCTCGATCCGACGGCCAGAAAGATGAAACCAATAACGAAACAAACGATCACAAACCATAAAATGGCTTGCATCGTCTTCTTATCCCGTAAAGTCCGCATCATATTTGGAATCCTCCGCAAAGGGTTTAGGGGCCACCGGCGATCTCTTGGAACGGCCGGGATGGATTAAAGCCCGCGCATTATAGCAATCCCGTGGGCCATGACAACGGCATCGCCTGAAATCATCGGTTACAGCGATGCTAGTGAACGACTGATTAAAAGGCCATGTGGGGGTTTATTCACTTGTGGAAGTCTTGGGTGACTTCGTTTGACAGGCACTTAGTTTATCGTGATATAATCAAATAAATCTTCACCTTCACCAAAGGCCCATGCTTAAAAAGCTCCCTTTCTCCAACCTTTCAGCCTGTTTGCCCCTTGTTTTGTTATTTAGCCTTTCATCCCCCGCATTTTCGGACAGCGTCAGTACTACTGGCGTCCAATTTTTGAAGATCCCGGCCGGCGTCAGGGGGGCGGGCATGGGCGGCATGTTCACGGGGGTCGCGGATGACATTACGACCACCTATTGGAATACCGCTGGGTTGGCCCAATTAGGCCATCCTGAGTTTAATCTTCTGCATGTTTCCTATTTCGCCGGTACTAATTACGAGTTTGGCGGATTTGGCCTACCCTTGGCCACGGGTAGTGTTGTGGGTTTGAGCGCCGCGATGGATTTCGTTCCTTCTTTCAATTCCACCAATAATCCCGCAGCCATACCTGGCAGCGCCAGCGACTTGGCCCTTTCCCTGGGTTATGGTCAAACTTTCGGGGATAACTTCGCCTTGGGGATCGGCGGCAAATATATTTCAAGCAACCTCTTAACCTACTCCGCTTCTGGAGCGGCTGGTGACGCTGGCATTCTGCTTTATACTAAGAAAAAAGAGCTTACCCTCGGGTTGTCGGTACAGAACGTGGGACAGGTCTCCAATTTTTCACAATTTTCCTCACAGGAAAAATTGCCGACCGTTTATCGGGGTGGACTGGTTTACCGTTTTCAACCGGACGAACCCACTCATTTCCTCGTTGGAGCTGACCTTGAAAAACCCATTGATGGCGATTTGGTCTTCCACGGGGGAGGTGAAGTATGGGTCGGGATACAGGATTTTTCGGTGGCATTCCGGGCTGGCTATACGCTTAATTCCCTAAACCAGGACTTGGGACCGCTTGTAGGCGCGGCTTTGGGAGCGGGCGTCAAATACGACGCCTTTGAGTTCAATTACGCCATCGTGCCTTTCGGCCTCTTGGGCGACACCCAACGTTTCTCGCTGACTGTCCGCCTCGGCACGGAAGGTAAGGGGAACGAAGCCCAAAAGCCGATCGAAAAAACCGTGGCCGTGGACATCAAACCCCAAATTTCGGACTACAAGACTGGAACCCTCAAGCAAGCGACCTTCGACTTGAAACCACAAGCCCGGACGGATATCAAGAACTGGACGCTGGAAATCACGGACCCGAAGGGGAATATCCTTAGATCCTATACCGGGAAGGGTGTGCCGCCGAAACAGATTGCCTGGGACGGAAAAGACAATTCGGGGAACGTGGTCGCCGGGGGCATTTTCGCCAATTACAATTTCCGCACGGAAGACACCCGGGGCCAGCAGGTCATTGCCAGCGAACCCATCTTCAAGGTGGCGCAGGCCTCTTCCCGGGAGGGGTCTCCCAACGCGCTGGCTTCCCTCATGCCCGTCGAAGAAGCGCCCACCGCGCCCGAGCTTCCCGAAAACGTCCAGCCCTTGGGCATGAATGGCGTCATTAAGGTGCCGAGTGTCTCTTTTGCCGAGAAGAGTAGCCGCATCAATCCCGACCTATACAACTACCTGCACCAGGTGGCTAAGATCATCCGGAAATACCCGGATGCCCGCGTTTATATCGAAGGTCATGCCTTCGATGAAGGCAATGAAAGGGAGGTTTTGATGCTCTCGCAAAACCGAGCCGACGAGGTTCTCCGGTATTTGGTGGAAAAGGAAAAAGTTTCACCGGATAATCTTTATTCCCGCGGCCACGCGGCTTCCGCCCCGATGGATTCGGGTGACACCGAAATCGCCCGGTTCCATAATCGGCGCGTTGACATCGTCATTTTGACCAAATAAGCGAAAGGCCAAGGCATTGACACCTATCACCCGCTCACTTTGGCTGGCGGTTCTGCTACCCGGCTTGGGATTTTTAATGGGTTGCCAATATTTCACGGATTCCTATGAGGCCGCCGCCGAGCTGGACCAAGACGGGAAGAATTATCAGGCCATTGAGGCCTACCAAAAATATCTCAAGCGACATCCAAGCTCCCTTTTGGGGGCGAGGATCAGCCTTCGGATCGCCAAGAACTACGAGGAAAGCTCCGATTACAACAACGCACTTACCTGGTATCAAAAAATACTGGATAACTACCCCCGCACGGACGAGGAGTTTCAAACCCTCCTGGGACTCGCCGTGCTTTACCAGGATAAGCTCAAGAATAGCGCAAAGGCTTTGGAATACAGCCAAAAAGCCTTCAACCGCTATATGGACAACATCCAGATCAAAGACGTTATCCAATCCTTAATCGACGCGCAATATTCAACCGCAACCGCCCTCTTTACCCAAAAAAATTACAAGGCAGCCTCGGGTGCCCTCGACGGGATCTACAAGACCTTTCCCCTTGTTTTGATCGCCCCGGGAACGGTGGCGAAGATCGATTCCCTCGCCGACCGAGCTAAGCGGGCGGAGGCGATCGCCCATGCCAGTGTGGACCAGATCGCGCTCCAGTCCGAGATCACCTTTAACAAGAGTTACGAGTCGGATTTCCCGCCCTCCATGGACGAAGGCGAAAAGATCATTCCCTCTCCGGATCAGGCTACGCTCGCCGCGCGCCGTATGGCGCCGAACGGGAAATATTACCTGTTCACCGCGATGGTTCCGGCGAAAGGCGATCAGGTGGTCTTCAAGCCAATCCTCCAGACCGTGGGTGCCGAAAAACCCACATGGTCCCCGGATGGCCAGGAATTGGTCTATTGGCGTACACAAGGCGGCAAAAGGCTTTTGGAAAAAACCAACGTTAAAACCAAAGTCACCCAGACTCTTTTTTTCACGAAAAGCAAAATGTTGGGGGCACACCCTTCCTATCATCCGGCGGGGAACAAGATTGCCTACATCTACGAGGGTCGGGTTTGCCTGATCAACACGGGAGATACCTTTTACAAACAGTTGTTGAAAACAAAACAAAAACTTGACTATACTGCCGACCTGTCCTGGTCCTCGGACGGCACCATGATCCGCTGTTCGGAGGACGGCCCCGACCCCAAAACGAAGAAAGTGGACGAACTGCTGGTCTTGGGTCTCTCAACGCTTCCCGCTCCATGAGGATTTCATGAAAAAAGTCAGCCGAATCGCCTCGCTCCCCCTGCTTTTACTTGTCTTTTCCACGACAGCTTGGGGCCAATCCAACGCCAGTGTCCAATCGCTCTTGGATGCCATCAAGGCAAACCCCAAAGACGCCACGGCGCACTTCAATCTTGGGGTCGCTTACTTCAACGACCAAAAATACGATTCGGCAATCCCAGAGTTCCAAAAATGCCTGGAGATCAATTCGGGGGATAAGCAGGCCAGGGAAATGCTCGAGAGCAGCCAAGGTATCTCGGCTTATTTCCAAAAAAATTACTCAAGCGCTGTCGATCATTTACAAAACGCCTTGAAGGTCAATCCGAAGAATCCCAACGCAAACCTGCTCTTGGCTGATTCCTATGTCCAACTCAAGCAATACCCCAACGCCGAAAAAGCCCTGAAGGATTATTCTTTGACCTCGCCTCAGGGAAAGGAGAAGGCCAGTGAAGTGCTTTCCAAGATTTACATGGACCAGAAGCGCTATCAGGAAGCGGTAATCGAATTAAAAAACATCGTTGACGCTAATCCCAAGAATTTCGAAGCTAATGAGAACTTAGGAGTCGCTTATTTCCAAATGAAAGACTACAAAGACGCGGCCCGCTACTGGGAAAACGCGGCCCGCCTCCGGAAGGATGCCCAGACTTACAAGTTCCTTGGTTTTTCCTATTACAACCTGGGCGACTTCAACAACGCCATCGACAACTACAAAAGATCCATTGCCATCGAAAAGACCAAGGATCCCAAGGACCAGAATGTCGACTCACTCGGGGAAACTTATTACAACTTGGCAGTGGCCTATAACGACTACGCTTCCTATGACAAGGCGGCGGATGCCTTTGGAGAGGCTTTTAAGATCAATCCTAAGGATTCCAACGCGGCGGTCGGCCGGGCCCAAGCCATTGAAGCCGCCACTAATTCGCATATGGAGAAGGCCAGCAATTATCTCTTAAATAATCAATACAGCGCGGCCATCGCCGAATGGAAGATGGTGCCCGACAATAAGCAGGCCCAGGATTTCATCACCGACGCTCAGGGAAAACTGGACGTGGAGGTGAAGAAGCACGAGAACGCCGGCAAAGTGTTCCTCAAAAAAGGGAATACCCTTCAGGCGTTGGCGGAATGGAATTTGGCCTTACAAATGGATCCGGCCAACCAGGAAATTCTTCACCTTATTAAGAACGTGGACGTCAAACGTAAGGATCGGGTGAAGGCGCTCCTGGCCGAAGGGGATGGTTACTACAAGGATAGAGACTTCTCCGAAGCCTTGGTAAGTTACTCCAAAGCCCATGATCTTGACCCCAAAAGCTCGACCATTAAATCCAGGATTAAGAAGTTGAAGTCCCTCCAAAACAACGAGATTGACTCGGTTTATAAAAAGGCGATGAGTTATGGAGCCAAGGGCGATTTGAAGTCGGCCCAAAAATACCTTCTTTTGGCCAAACAATTGGATCCTTCCAACTCCAAAATCAACAATTCGCTTTTTGGTATTCAAAAGAGCATGACGGTTAAGATCAAGGATTTGGACGCGGAAGGCGTTTCGTTATATGAAGGTGGTGACAAGGAGAAGGCCCGGGGGAAGTTTCAGGAAGTCTTAACCTTGAAGCCAAATGACGACACCGCGAACGATTACATCAAGAAATTGACGGGGCAAGAAGCCCATGAAAAAGTCGACGCTGAACAGGTCAAAGCACTCTATTACGATGGGGTTAACCTCTACATCAATGGGAAGATTCATGAGGCCATCGAAAAATGGCAGGAATGTAAAAAACTGGATCCGAATAATATCAATGCACAAAAGAATATTGAAAAAGCCATGGTCAAGTTGCAATCCATCGAAAAATTGAGCCGCAACTGACCGAAGTCCTTCCCAATTGGACTAATATTCAGTATTGTTAGGTCCCTCAGGAAAATAAGCGGGCGTAATTCAGTGGTAGAATGCCAGCTTCCCAAGCTGGACGTCGTGGGTTCGAGTCCCATCGCCCGCTCCAATTTTTCACTCCGGGTTTAATGGCTTATCTTATTGCGCCAGGTGACCCGGAAGGGAACAATCCCATGACGAGATGTATTCCACCGATCCCATTTTATTCCGCGGTCCTTCTGCTCATTTTTCTGTTTCCTGTTTCGGTTTTTTCCCAAGTTGAGCCCGACCCCTCCCGTTCCGGAGGGTTGGGACGCGTTATCCCTTTGCCGGGGACATCCCTCTACGCTGGAGATTTTCCCCAAGAAACAGAAATATTTGAAAGTGGCCCAACCTATCATACTTTTGGAGGATGGTTTGCACCCCAGGTTGATTGGGGAAGAGTCGGTCGTTTGGGAAATTCACCAAGTCTTCTCTTTGATGGGATACCTGCGCCTCTCTCAAGCATTCGAGCTTTGAATTGGATGCCGGTTGGGGGTTCCGCCCAATTTTTTGATTTTCCAGCCGAAGCTTTCTGGGGAAGGGAGTCGGCGGCCGGGGCGCTCCAAATAACTCCATTAGGCTTTCAAGATCGGGACCGAGCCATCGGCTCTTTGTGGGGAGGATCCGGCATCAGCGGCGGGGGTTCGTTTTTATACCAAGGTTCTAGTTTTTCGGTAGATGGAAATCTTCGCCACGCCGTTCCGTTTGGCACGGATGGAACGAATACCTTTGATTTACTGTCGAGAACCCGTTGGGTTCAATCGGAGGATTTCACCCTCGAGGACTCTTTATTGGCCACCCAACTTTTTCCTGAGGACTATTGGTATGCCGTGAACACCTCCCTCAAGTTGATGAGCCCTAATTTTCAATCCGTTGAAATCAGGCCTTTCTACCAAACCTCCCGAATGTCGGGCCAGGATTACCAGGAATATGGTAGCCTCCTCAATTATCATTTTAGCCTGGCGGGACTGGCGGAAAGCCACATTGGGGCGGGTTATAGCCGCTTTCAAACATACGACTCGGGCGAGTGGCTTAAGAAGGGATTTATACAAACCACAGATTTTGGCGATATTTTGGGCCCCATTAATCTTAATGTCGC